>NZ_JBYSWF010000090.1:0-22843 GCF_058780865.1 Pseudomonas sp. GP01-A4 | reverse complement strand
GACCAGCCCCGCCAGGGCCCCGCTGGCCTACCAACCCCGTCGCCCCGGCTCGCCTTGTGAACCGGGGTGACAGACCTTCTATGCATATTCCTAAAAGTTAGTTTATTAAAAAATTTAACACGCTTAGGGTATATGCACCGGACCACCGGACATTCCTGATTTTTTTATCTTTTCAACGGATGTGAGGTAGGTATGGTCAAAATTACCCCGGTGCGTAACGCCAGGGCATTGCGTGCAGCCAAGGAGCGGCGCTGATGTCTAACTTGGCACAAACACCCCCCCAGAGTGATCTGGACGTTGCCCCGCTGTTGTTGCCCGCCAAAGTGCTGCGCAACGACGCCGAGGCCCTGAGCGCCGCCCACGAGCTGGCACAGGCTGCGCGCCTGCAAGCGGCCCGGCGCGATCAGCAACGCAAACTGCCCTGGGCTGAAATCGAACACTTCACCCGCAGCGGCCTGGGCAGTATTTCCATTCCCCGTGAGTACGGCGGCCCGCAGGTGTCCTTCGTGACCCTGGCCGAGGTGTTCGCGATCATCAGCGCGGCCGACCCGGCGCTGGGGCAAATCCCGCAGAACCATTTCGGCATCCTGCACGTGCTGCAAGGTGCGGCCAGCGAGCGTCAGAAAAAGCAGCTGTTCCAGAGCGTGCTGGACGGCTGGCGCATCGGCAACGGCGGCCCGGAACGCGGTACCAAAAACACCCTGGACCTCAAGTCACGCATCACCGCCGAAGGTGACGGCTACGTCGTCAGTGGCCAGAAGTTCTACTCCACTGGCGCGCTGTTCGCCCATTGGGTGGCGGTCAAGGCCTTGAACGATGACGGCAAAGTCGTCATGGCGTTCGTGCGCCGTGGCACCGAAGGCCTGCGCATCGTCGATGACTGGTCCGGCTTTGGCCAACGCACCACCGCCAGCGGCACAGTGCTGCTGGATCAAGTGGCGGTGGACGCTGAACTGGTGGTGGAAACCTGGCGACTCGGCGAAACACCGGGCATCCAGGGTGCAGTCTCGCAATTGATCCAGGCGGCCATCGACGCCGGCATCGCCCGTGGCGCGATCGACGACACCATCAGCTTTGTACGCGAACGCTCGCGGCCATGGATCGACGCCAAGGTCGAACGGGCCAGCGATGACCTGTATGTGATCGCCGATATCGGCAAGCTGAAGATCGAACTGCACGCCGCTGAAGCTCTGCTGCGCAAGGCCGGCCAGGTACTGGACCAAGTCAGCGCCGCGCCGATCACCGCGCAGTCCGCCGCACGCGCCTCGATTGCCGTAGCCGAAGCCAAGGTGCTGACCACCGAGATTTCCCTGCTCGCCAGCGAAAAGCTGTTCGAGCTGGCCGGCAGCCGCGCGACCCTCGCCGAATTCAACCTCGACCGCCACTGGCGCAACGCCCGGGTGCACACCCTGCACGACCCGGTCCGCTGGAAGTACCACGCGGTGGGCGCTTACCACCTCAACGGCACTTTACCTGCCCGACATTCCTGGATTTAACCGACCAGACCTCTGGAGAATACGCATGACCCTTTCTCATCACGTCGCGGTTATTACCAGCGATGAACAAGCCCTCATTGTCGCCAGCGACCTGGCCGAAGACTTCCGCCGCGACAGCGCCTTGCGTGACCGTGAACGCCGCCTGCCCTTGCCTGAGCTGGACGTGTTTTCCCGCTCCGGCCTGTGGGGCATCAGCGTACCCAAGGAGTTCGGCGGTGCCGGCGTTTCCAACGTCACCCTGGCCAAGGTCACGGCACTGATTGCCCAGGCGGATGCGTCCCTGGGGCAGATCCCGCAAAACCATTTTTATGCCCTCGAAGTGCTGCGGGTGAACGGCAGCCCGGCGCAGCAAAAACGCCTGTACGCCGAAGTGCTCGCCGGCCAGCGCTTCGGCAATGCCCTGGCAGAACTGGGCACCAAGACCGCCCACGACCGCATCACCAAGATCACCCGCGACGGTGACGGTTTCCGTATCACCGGCCGCAAGTTCTACTCGACCGGCGCGATCTACGCCCAACGTATTCCCACGTCCGTGGTGGACGAAAACGGTGTGCAGCAACTGGCCTTTGTCACCCGTGACAGCGAGGGCCTGAGCGTGATCGACGACTGGAGCGGCTTCGGCCAGCGCACCACCGGCAGCGGTTCGGTGGTGTTCGATAACGTGTGGGTCGCGGCCCAGGACGTGATCCCGTTCCAGAGTGCCTTCGAACGCCCGACCACTGTCGGCCCGCTGGCGCAGATCCTTCACGCCGCCATCGACACCGGTATCGCCCGCGCTGCCTATGAGGATGCGCTGCACTTCGTGCGCACCAAGACCCGGCCGTGGATCGACGCCACCAGCGACAAGGCCACCGAAGATCCGCTGACCCTGAAAAGCTTCGGCCACTTGAGCATCCGCCTGCACGCCACCGAAGCCCTGCTGGAACGCTCAGGCGAATTCCTCGACCGCGCCCAGGCCGACAGCAATGCCGACACCGTCGCGGCCGCATCCATCGCGGTCGCCGAAGTGCGCGCCCTCAGCACCGAGATTTCCCTGGCGGCCGGCAGTACCCTGTTCGAACTTGCCGGAAGCCAGGCGACCCTCGCCGAACACGGCCTGGACCGCCACTGGCGCAACGCCCGGGTACACACCCTGCACGACCCGGTGCGCTGGAAGTACCACGCCGTGGGCAATTACTACCTCAACGATGAAAACCCGCCACTGCGGGGGACTATCTGATGGCGAAGAAAAAGATCCTGCTCAATGCCTTCAACATGAACTGCATCGGGCACATCAACCACGGCCTGTGGACCCATCCACGGGACAACTCGACCCAGTACAAAACCATCGAGTACTGGACCGAACTGGCGCAATTGCTGGAACGCGGACTATTCGACGGGCTGTTCATCGCCGACATCGTCGGCGTGTATGACGTCTACCAGAACTCGGTGGACGTGCCGCTCAAGGAAGCGATCCAGCTGCCGGTCAACGACCCGTTGCTGCTGGTCTCGGCCATGGCGGCGGTGACCAAAAACCTTGGCTTCGGCCTGACCGCCAACCTCACCTACGAACCGCCGTATCTGTTCGCCCGGCGCATGTCGACCCTCGACCACCTGAGCCGTGGCCGGGTGGGCTGGAACATCGTCACCGGCTACCTCGACAGCGCCGCCAAGGCCATGGGCCTGACCGAGCAGGTCGAGCACGACCGGCGCTACGACCAGGCCGACGAATACCTGGAGGTGCTCTACAAACTCTGGGAAGGCAGCTGGGAAAACGACGCGGTGATCAACGATCCGCAGGCGCGGGTGTATGCCCAGCCGGAGAAGGTGCACAAGGTCGAGCACAAGGGCGAGTTCTATCAGGTGGAGGGTTATCACCTGTGCGAGCCGTCGCCGCAACGCACGCCGGTGCTGTTCCAGGCGGGCAGCTCCGACCGTGGGCTGCTGTTTGCCGGGCGCCACGCCGAGTGCGTATTCATCAGCGGGCAGAACAAGGCCTCGACCAAGATCCAGGTGGACAAGGTGCGCGCCAGCGCCGTGGAAGCCGGGCGCAACCCGGACGATATCAAGGTGTTCATGGGCCTGAACGTGATTGTCGGCGCCACCGAAGAAGCTGCGTGGGCCAAGCACGCCGAGTACCTGAGCTACGCCAGTGCGGAAGCCGGCGTGGCGCATTTCTCGGCATCCACGGCGATTGATTTTTCACAGTACGAAATCGACGAACCGATCCAGTACGTGAAGAGCAACGCCATCCAGTCCGCGACCAAGAACCTGCAGAACAATGACTGGACCCGGCGCAAGTTGCTTGAGCAACACGCCCTGGGCGGGCGCTACATCACCCTGGTGGGTTCGCCGGCACAGGTGGCGGATGAACTTGAATCATGGATCAGCGAAACCGGCCTGGATGGCTTCAACCTGACGCGCATCGTCACCCCGGAAAGCTACGTCGACTTCATCGAACTGGTGGTGCCGGAGCTGCAGCGCCGGGGCTCGTACAAGACCGCGTATGAGACCGGGACGTTGCGGGAGAAAGTCTTCCACCACTCGGCGCACTTACCTGAACAACACACCGGCTCCACCTACCGCCACTGAACCAAAATGTGGGAGCGGGCTTGCTCGCGAAAGCGCTGTATCAGTCGCCGGATGCATTCACTGACACACCGCTTTCGCGAGCAAGCCCGCTCCCACAGTTGACCGAGTTGTTTGCACTCATACCTTATGACTGGAAATCCACTATGAAAAAAACACTGCTCAGCCACCCAGTCAAAGCACTGGCGCTCGCCCTCGGATTGTTCAGCTCGGCGGTATTCGCCGCTGACGCTCCCTTGAAAGTCGGCACCACCGCCGCCTTCGCCATTCCCCTGGAGGCCGCCGTCGAAGAGGCCGGCAAACAGGGTTTGAAAGTCGAACTGGTGGAATTCACCGACTGGATCGCACCCAACGTCAGCCTGGCAGCCGGCGATATCGACGTGAACTACTTCCAGCACATCCCGTTTTTGGAAAACGCCAAGGCCGCCGCCGGCTTTGACCTGGTGCCGTACGCGCCGGGCATCATCAACAACGTCGGGCTGTATTCGAAGAAGTACAAGAGCATCAACGACCTGCCCCAGGGCGCCAGCGTGGCGATTGCCAACGACCCGATCAACAGCGGTCGCGGCTTGCAACTGCTGGCCAAGGCCGGCTTGATCACGCTCAAGCCGGGCGTGGGCTACAAGGCCACTGAAGAAGACATCGTCACCAACCCGAAGAAGATCAAGATCCTGCAAGTCGAAGCCGTGCAACTGGTGCGCGCTTATGACGACGCCGACCTGGTGCAGGGCTACCCGGCGTATATCCGCCTGTCCAAGACCTTCGATGCCGAGTCAGCGCTGCTGTTCGACGGCCTCGACCACCCGGAATACGTGATCCAGTTCGTGGTCCAGCCCAAGAGCAAAACCGACCCGCGGGTGATCAAGTTCGTCGACATCTACCAGCACTCGCCGGTGGTGCGCGCCGCGTTGGATAAATCCCTTGGCAAGCTCTACCAAGTGGGCTGGGAAGATAAAAAATGACCGCCGCCCACTCTCAACTGCGCGACCTGGGCCTGCCGCCCAGGGACGCCGAGCAGACAGAACTGCACCCGGACCTGAATCGCGCGCACGTGCGCTTTATCAACCTGGGCAAGACCTATGACGGCCAATCCGTGCCCGCCCTGCAAGGCATCGACCTGGCGATCCAGCGCGGCGAAGTCTTCGGCATCATCGGCCGCAGCGGCGCCGGCAAGTCGTCGCTGATCCGCACCATCAACCGCCTGGAACAACCGAGCAGCGGCCGGGTATTGATTGACCAGGTGGACATCGGCGACTTCGACGAAGACCGCCTGGTCGCCCTGCGCCGACGCATCGGCATGATCTTCCAGCACTTCAACCTGATGTCGGCCAAGACCGTGTGGCAGAACGTCGAACTGCCGTTGAAAGTCGCAGGCGTGCCCAAGGAGCAGCGCGAGAAGAAGGTGCGTGAACTGCTGGAATTGGTCGGTTTGCAGGATAAGCACAAGGCTTACCCGGCGCAGCTGTCCGGCGGGCAGAAACAGCGGGTGGGCATTGCCCGCTCACTGGTGCATGACCCACAGATTCTGTTGTGCGATGAAGCCACTTCGGCGCTCGACCCTGAGACCACGCAATCCATCCTCGGCCTGCTGCGGGAGATCAACAAACGCCTGGGCCTGACCATCGTGCTGATCACCCACGAAATGGCCGTGATTCGCGAAATCTGCGACCGCGTGGTGGTGCTGGAACACGGCCATGTGGTCGAGCAAGGTCCGGTGTGGGAAGTGTTCGGCAACCCGCAGCATGAGGTCAGTAAAACCCTGCTGGCGCCGCTGCAACATGGCCTGCCTGAAGAGTTGCAAAGCCGCCTGCAGGCCAATCCGACCTCAAAGGACGCCGCCGTGGTGCTGCGCTTGCAACTGACTGGCAGTGCCGAAGACGAACCCGATCTTGCTGCGTTGTTCAGCGCCCTCGGCGGGCGCGTGCGCTTGCTGCAAGGCGGTGTGGAACGCATCCAGGGCCACGCCTTGGGGCAATTGCTGCTGGCGGTGAGCGGCTCGTCCCTGACCGCCGAAGAACTGCGCAGCCGCGCCGGGCGCTGGGCACAACAGGTGGAGGTGCTGGGCTATGTGGTTTGATCGTTTACTGCAGGGCGCCATCGACACACTGTTGATGGTCGGAGTGTCGTCGTTGATTGCATTGCTGGTGGGGATTCCGCTGGCGGTGTTCCTGGTGACCAGTGACAAGGGCGGCATCTATCAGGCGCCTGCCTTGAATCGGGTGCTGGGGGCGTTCGTTAACCTGTTCCGCTCGATCCCGTTTTTGATTTTGATGGTGGCGCTGATTCCGTTCACCCGGTTGATCGTCGGCACCACCTATGGCGTGTGGGCGGCGGTGGTGCCGTTGACCATCGCGGCCACGCCGTTCTTCGCGCGGATCGCCGAAGTCAGCTTGCGCGAAGTCGACCACGGCTTGATCGAGGCGGCGCAGGCCATGGGTTGCCGGCGCTGGCATATCGTCTGGCATGTGCTGCTGCCGGAGGCGCTGCCGGGGATTGTCGGCGGGTTCACGATTACCCTGGTGACGATGATCAACTCCTCGGCCATGGCCGGCGCAATTGGCGCCGGTGGGCTGGGGGATATTGCCTATCGCTATGGCTATCAGCGTTTTGACACGCAGATCATGCTCACCGTGATTGTGCTGCTGGTGATCCTGGTAGCCGTGATTCAGTTGGGCGGCGATCGGTTGGCCAGGGTTCTGAACAAGAGGTGAGGTATAGTCGGGCCATCTCAGCGCCCGGTATAACCTGCCATGAAACTTGCCCCCGACGACCTCGACCAGATCACCTCCACCACCCTTGGCCACTACAACAAAGTGGCCGAGGATTTTCGTGAAGGCACCCGCGATCACGATGTGAGCCAGAACATTGATGCGTTGCTGCGGCATATCCAGGGCGACGCACCGTTTACCGTGCTGGATTTCGGCTGCGGGCCGGGGCGGGATTTGCAGACGTTTACCCGCATGGGCCACATCGCGGTGGGGCTCGATGGTTCGGAGCGCTTTGCACAGATGGCCCGGGAAGACAGCGGCTGTGAAGTGCTGCAACAGGACTTCCTGAAGCTGGATTTGCCGGCCGGCCGTTTCGACGGGATCTTCGCCAATGCGGTGCTGTTTCATATTCCCAAGCAGGAACTGCCGCGCATTCTTGGGCAGTTGCATGGGGCGTTGAAGGTCGGTGGAGTGTTGTTCAGCTCAAACCCTCGGGGTGAAAACCAGGAGGGCTGGAATGGGCCGCGGTATGGCTCGTATCACGACTTGCAGGCCTGGCAGGAATTGCTGACGGCTGCGGGGTTTATGGAGTTGGAGCATTACTACCGGCCAGCGGGATTGCCTCGGGAACAACAGCCGTGGCTGGCGAGTGTGTGGCGCAAGCTGTAGGTCTTTGTTGTTTGGGCTTACGCCTTCGCGAGCAAGCCCGCTCCCACATTTTGGAATGCATTTCCCTGTGGGAGCGGGCTTGCTCGCGAAGGACTCACAGCCGCCACTCATCCACCTGATACACCACAGCCTGGGCGCCAGGCACAAAAGCCGTAATACGCCCCTCAGCAAAATTCGCCACCAACCGCGTTCCATCGGCAAACGTGGTCTGCTGCACCTGTTTATCTTCCGTCAGCCAGCGAAAATCGGTCATGGCCTGAGTCGCCAACCGCTCATGCAGCGGCCGGAAGAACGCGTCCTGGCGCTGAATCACCGCCAAGCGCTGCTTCACCGTCGCCGCACTCAGGTGATACAGCGGCGGCACGTTGTAGAGCAGCTGCGTCAGCTCGCTTTCGGCCCGCACGTTGCTCAGTTTCAGGCTGTCGAACAGCCAATGGTGGGTGGTGATCACCGAGCCATGGAACACCGCCTGATACAGCGGCAGGCGCATCGTCGGGTCAAAGTAGACCGTGCGAAACGGCTCTTTCAACGGCACCGACTTGAAGAACACCGCCGGCTGTTCCGGCGGGTACCAAGCCCCGACGTAATACGGCGACTGCTTGTCCTTGGTCATCTCCCGATCACCCCAGCCCAGCACCGGCGTTTGCATGCCGTGGGCAAACAGGATGCCTCGGGCGGTGATCGCGTTGCCGTCCTCGGAACCTGCCGGCAACTTCAGCGCCGTATTGATCCAGCGGGCCGCATCGATATTGCCTTCGGCATTTTGTGCCTGGGTCATGCTCGCACCCGTGCGATAGCTGTCGAACAACATGCTGGTGGCATAGGCGTCGAGGAACCAGGCGTTGAACCCGGACTTGGCCTGCACCGCCTTGATCCGCGCCTCCAGCAACGGCCGCACGCAGCGCGGGTCGGTGTAGTGGCCGGACTTCTGGAAGCCTGTCTTGAGCTGGCCGCCCTTCAACACGATCGCGCACTCGCCATAGGCCTTGCTGCCCAGGTGCGCGGTGGTCCAGTCGGGATTTTCGGTGGCAGACAGTGCCGTTTCATAAGAGTCGTAGGGCGCCATCAGGTAACCGGCGTCGACCCCGGTCTTCACCGCCTCAGGATGCCAGAGCCCGCCTTCCCAGCCTTCGCCCTGGGTCACCAGCAGGCGCTTGAGACCGGCGCCTTTCAGCGCGTTGGTGACGGACAAGGTGTTGCCCCAAGTCTCAGGCGTGGCGCTCAAGGCACCCGCAAAAGCCACGGCCAACTCACGACGCAGCGCACCATAACCGTCAGCGAGTTGGGTCATATTCGGCTCGGTGGAGGGCTGCCAGCCCTGCCGGGCCTTTGTGTTGATCGCCGCGTTCAGGCCGCGCAGCAGGACAGCCTGCTCATACGGTTGCTTGACCTGCCGAACCTGCGCAGCCTCTTTGTCCAGCAAGCCATTCAATTCAGCCGCCAAGCCTTTGCCGCTGCGTAGCAGCTTGAGCAGTTGCGGCCAGTCGCGCACATCCCCCGGAGCCAGCAGATCATTGCCCCACAGGTAGATATGGCTGGCGCCCAGCAGCTTTTCCGCTTCCGGGGTTTGCCGCAACTTGTCCGCCAACGGTTCAAACAGCCCCTGCTCCACCAGCCACTGGTGATAACGCTTGGCGCCGGCCAGCGGGTCGCTTTCGCCCAGGTGCAACAGAACGGTCATCGGTGCCGCGGGGTCCAGCGTGGTGAATTCATGGAAGGCGGACAACGCCAGTCCTTTGCCGTCGGCCTGCCAGTGCAGACGGTTGTTGTAAGGATTGGTCATCAGCCAGTTGAGGGTAAACGCGCCGTGATCCACGCCCCACAGCGGCAAGCTGAGGTCCTGGGTGGTGTTGACGTCGCCCTGCTCCAGCAGGAAGTCCTGCCACACACCATTGCCCGCCGGCACGTAATGCCCTTCGGCCAGGGGCCAGATCAGGCCCTTGCCCATGGCGCTGGCGGGTTGGCGCAGGATCGCCAACTCACCGGCATCACGGGCGGTAATCGTCAGGGCAAGATCCCGTTGCTCGAGGGTGGCGCTCAGGCGATAGGCGCCATCGTCCCATTGCCAACTGGCCTGACGGGTGCTTTGGGAGAGCTGGTTGACCCTGTGCGCAGGGCCTCCGCTTGAAGCCTGCACGGCGGTCTTGTCGCTGGGGATAACGTGGATAGCAAGGGTCGCCGGGTCGATCTCAACCCGCCACAGGGCGTTCTCCAGCACCGTGCCGGCAAGGGCCACGGGCGACAGTAACAAGCTACAAACCAGCAGGAAACAACGCATGGGGCAGGCCTTGGCAAAAGGATCAGGCCCGGAGGGTAAAACAATTGATCGGGTGCGAAGGGCAAAAAAATGTTTCAGGGAACATTCCCACGTCCGTGTAGGAATGTCACCGCTGTGGCTGTCAGGCTTGTTCTTTCTTCGGCTCGCGAATCTTGTACCAGGCCACATACAGCGCCGGCAGGAACAGCAGCGTGAGCAAGGTGGCGATGATGATCCCGCCGATCATCGCGTAGGCCATCGGGCCCCAGAACACTTCACGGGCGATAGGGATCATGCCCAGGCTGGCCGCTGCTGCGGTCAGCAGGATCGGCCGGCGCCGGTGTTCGGTAGCTTCCACCACCGCGTCCCACGGCGTGTAGCCGTCGCGCTCGTAGGCGTCGATCTGCGTCACCAGGATCACCGAGTTACGGATGATGATGCCGATCAGCGCAAGGATCCCCAGAATCGCCACAAAGCCCATGGGCGTGCCCGTGGGAATCAGCGCCAACACCACGCCAATCAGCCCCAGCGGCGCCACGCTGGCCACCAGGAACATCTTCTGCACGCTGTGCAGCTGGATCATCAGGAAGGTCGCCATCAGGAACAACATCAACGGCACTACCCTGGCAATCGGGCCCTGGGCCTTGCCGCTTTCTTCCACGGTGCCGCCGGTGGCGACCTTGTAGCCCACCGGCAACCCAGCACTGAACTTGTCGATGTCCGGCTTGAGCTGTTTCACCAGGTCGGTCGGCTGCATGTCGTCGCGCACCGCCGCCTTGATGGTGATGGTCGGCTTGCGGTCGCGACGCCATACCAACGGCTGTTCCAGCTCATAACGCACGGTGGCGAACGCCAGCAGCGGAATCGAGGTGCCGTTGGGCGTGACGATCTGCAGGTTCTGCAAGGTTTCCGGCGTACCGCGTTCGGCATCTTCGGCGCGGCCGACCACGTTGATCAGGTAGATATCGTCATGCACCTGGGTCACCGATGCACCGCTGACCACACTGTTCATCAACTGCGCCACGTCTTCCGACGACAGCCCCAGTTGCCGCGCCTTGTCCTGGGCGATGTCCACCCGCAGGACTTTGCCCGGCTCGTTCCAGTCGTAGATGATCTCGCCCATGTGGGTATTTTTATCGAGCATGGTCGCCAGTTCGATCGCGTGTTTGCGCACCTGGTCGATGTCCTTGCCAGACACCCGGTACTGGATCGGACGCCCCACCGGCGGGCCCATTTCCAGTGGCTGCACGAAGCTGCCCACGCCGACAAAATCTTCCCGCAGGCGTTTTTGCAGGCGCGCAATCAAGGCGCCGCGCTCTTCCAGGCCCTTGCTGACGATCACCAGTTGCGCGTAGTACGGGTTCTCCAGTTGCTGGTCGAGCGGCAGGTAGAAACGGATCGCGCCCTGGCCGATGTAGGTGCTCCAGCGGGCGATGTCCGGGTCGTCCTTGATGATCGCCTCAAGACGGTCGACGGCCTTGCGGGTCTCGTTGATCGAGGCGTTTTGCGGCAGGTTGAGGTCGACGAGAATTTCCGGACGGTCCGAGGACGGGAAAAACTGGTTCTGCACAAACTGCATGGAAAACACCGACGCTACAAACAGCAGCACGGTAATGCCAATGGCCCACCAGCGGTTACGCATCGCCCACAGCATGCCGCCATTGAACGCCCGGCCCACACGGCCCGGCTCGGCATTGTGGGGTTTTACCTTGCTGCTGAGGATATGCACCCCGAGCACCGGCGCGAACAATACCGCGACCACCCACGACACCAGCATTGCCACGGCAATCACCGCGAACAGCGTGAAGGTGTACTCCCCCGCCGAACTGGCGTTGAGGCCAATCGGCACAAACCCGGCGACGGTCACCAGCGTGCCGGTCAACATCGGGAACGCGGTGGAGGTGTAGGCGAACGTCGCCGCCTGCTCCTTGGTCTCGCCTTTTTCCAGGCGCGTGATCATCATCTCCACGGTGATCATCGCGTCGTCCACCAACAGGCCGAGGGCGATGATCAACGCGCCCAGCGACACCCGCTGCATGGTGATGCCGCTGTATTCCATGAACACGAACACCAGCGCCAGCACCAGCGGGATCGAGCACGCCACCACCAACCCGGCACGCACGCCGAGGCTGATAAAGCTCACCACCAGCACGATGATCACCGCCTCGAACAACGCGCTGGTAAAGCCGCCGACGGCCTCCTCCACCACTTCGGCCTGGTCGGAAACCTTGTGCACGCCCACACCCACCGGCAGGTCGGCGGTCAGGTCGTCCATGCGTTTGTGCAGGGCCTTGCCGAAATCCTGGATGTTGCCGCCCTTCTGCATGGCGATGGCCAAGCCGATGGCGGGTTTGCCGTTGAAGCGGAACATCGGCGTCGACGGGTCGACATAGCCACGGGTGATTTCCGCCACGTCGGCCAGCCGATAGAAACGGTCATTGAGCCGCAGGTTGACGTTGGCCAGGTCCTTCTCCGAGGCGAACTGCCCGGAGGTGCGCACCGAAATCCGCTCCGGCCCGGCCTCGATCACCCCAGCCGGGGTCACGGCGTTCTGCGATTGCAGGCTCTGCACCACCTGGCGCTGATCGATCCCCAGCGCTGCGAGTTTGCGGGTGGAGAAATTCAGGTAAATCACTTCGTCCTGCTGGCCGATCATCTCGACCTTGCCCAGCCCCGGTACCGAACGAATTTCGGCGCGCACCTGCTCCACGTAATCGCGCAGCTGGCGCATCGACAGGCCGTCGGCGGTAAACGCGTACACCGAGCCGAACACATCCCCGAACTCGTCGTTGAACGCCGGCCCCTGCAAGCCTTGGGGGAAGCTGCCGCGAATATCGTCGATCTTCTTGCGGACCTGGTACCAGATCTGCGGGATGTCCTTGGCGCTGGTGGTGTCCCGCAGGAACACGAACACCGTGGACTCGCCGGGCCGGGTGTAGCTCTTCACGTAGTCGAGGGAGTCCAGCTCTTCGAGTTTTTTCTCGATGCGGTCGGTGACCTGCTTGAGGGTTTCTTCCTGGGTCGCACCCGGCCAGCGGGTCTGGATCACCATGGTCTTGATGGTGAACGACGGGTCTTCCTCGCGACCGAGGTTCATGTACGAGAACACGCCCATCAGCAGCGCGACGAACATCAGGTACCAGACGAAGGACTGATGCTTGAGGGCCCAGTCGGATAAGTTGAAGCTCCCTTTCATCGCGGGCTGTCCTCGTCGATTTTGACTTTTTGCCCGGGCTTCAGGCTGTTAACGCCGGCACTCACCACCCGCTCGCCGGGTTTGACGCCTGCGTTGAGCAAGGCGCTGTCGGCGTCACGGCTGACGATGCTGACGTCACGGGGCTGTACGGTCTGGCTTTGGGTGTCGATGACCCAGATGCGGGTCTTGCCGTCGGCTTCCTGCAAGGCGCTGAGGGGCAATTCGATACGCGGCGCGATGGCTGAACTCAGGGTCACGCTGATGGCGGTGCCAAGGCGGAACGCGGGCGGTGTTTCCGCCAGGGTCAGGCGGGCGCGACGGGTGCGGGTGGCACTTTGGGCCTGGGGTTCGATCTCGCGCACGGTGGCGGTGGTGCTGACCGTGGGATCCATCTGCCCGGCGACCAGGAACACCACATCCGGCGGCAGGCGCTCGGCGAGGCCGGCGGGCAAGTCGATGACGGCTTCCTTGATGTCCGGTCGTGCCAGGGTCACCACTTGCTGCCCGGCGCTGACCACCTGGCCGGCCTCGGCATTCCAGGCGGTGACGATGCCTGCATGGTCGGTGCGCAGTTCGGCGTAGTTGAGCTGGTCCTTGGCCTGGTTGACCGAGGCCCTGGCCTGATCCAGGGAAGCCTGGGTGGTTTTCAAGTCGGTCTGGGCGATGTCCAGTTGGGCCTGGGCGCCGACGCCACGGTTGAACAATTCCTGCTGGCGACGCGCATTGGCCTGGGCGTTGATCCACTGTGCCTGGACCCGGGCCAGGTCGCCCTGGGCGGCGCGCAACTGGTTCTGTTGATCGGTGGGGTCGAGCACGGCGAGCAACGCGCCCTGCTGCACTTCAGCGCCCACGTCGACCGCGCGCCGGGCGATACGGCCTGGCACACGGAAACCGAGATTGCTTTCGTAACGGGCCTGGATCGTTCCGGCGAAGCGGCCGAGGTTTTCCTGGTCCTCGGCTTTCACTTCAATCGACAGCACCGGGCGCACCGGTTCCGGTGCCGGTTCTTCCTTGGAACACGCCATCAACAGCAGGCTGGCGGCGAGCACACACGTCAACTGCTTCATGGCTGCACTCCCTGGGCCTGGGCCTGATCCGGCGGCTGGGCGATTTCCACGATCATGCCGGGATGCAGCAGTTGCCCGCCGGCCACCACGACTTTTTCGCCGCCCTTGAGGCCGTCGCTGATGATCACCTTGCCGGTCAGGTAACGCGCGACCGTGACCTTGTGCAGTTGCGCCTTGCCGTCGTCGTCCACCAGCCAGACAGCAGGCGCGCTGATGTCTTTGGTCAAGGCTGCCCACGGCAATTCGATGCTGGCCTTGGCCGGCCCGTTGGCGGTGGCGCTGACCACCGAGCCCAGTTGCATGCCCTTGGGCAGCGCGTCGAGGGCGATTTTGACTTGCACCGTGCCGGTATTGGCGGCAACGGCCGGGGTGACTTCGCGCACCTTGCCCACGGCGGTGATCTGCGGGTTTTCCAGCAGGCTGACGGTAATCGGCTTGTCCGGCGGCGGCTCCACCAGCAGCGATTCATAGACGTTGAACACCGCGTCGCGCTCGCCATCCCGGGCCAGGCTGAAAATCGGCACGGTGGCCTGCACCACCTGGCCCACCTCGGCCTGGCGGGCGGTGATGATGCCCGGCGCGTCGGCGACCAGCGAGGTGTAGCCCAACTGCTCGCGGGCATTGGCCAACTGCGCCTGGGCCGCGGTCAGCGCGCTCTGGCTGCTGCGCAACGCGGCCTGGGCGGAGTCGTATTCGCTGCGGCTGGTGTAGCCCTTGGGCAAGAGTTTTTCCTGGCGCACAAACGCGGCGGCGGTCTGTTTGACCCGCGCCTGCTCGGCGACCACCTGGGCCTGGGCGGAGTCGACGTTGGTCTGCAAATCTTTCGGATCGAGCTTGGCCAGCACCTGCTTGGCGCTGACGCGGTCGCCGACATCCACCATGCGCTGGATGATCTTGCCGCCGACGCGAAACGACAGATCGGTCTGCACCCGCGCCTGGATATCGCCGGTCAAAGTCACGGCGGCGGCAAAGTCGGTGGATTTCACCGTCTGCACAAACACCCGGGAATGTTCCTTGGGCTCGGCTTTTTCCTGGCCGCAACCGCTCAACAGCGCCAGCAAGCCAAGGCCGAGGATAAATGTGAGTTTGGGACCGCCCATGCAGGCTCCTTGCTTGATTGACGCGTCGGTGATTATGCGACTGTTAGCGTAGTTCAGGGTTCCGCGTCGTAGGCATTGACTTACAGGAAATCAGGACGCTCGCGACACATCTCCGCCAGCCGACGCAGGTAACATGCGGATCCACATAATCGCGAACATCCTCTCATGCTCAAAACCCTCGCGGTGGCCAATTACCGCTCGATCAACAAATTGGTGGTGCCGCTGGATCGGTTGAACCTGATCACCGGCCCCAATGGCAGCGGCAAGTCCAACCTGTACCGCGCCCTGCGGCTGCTGGCGGAGACGGCCCAGGGCGGGGTGATCAACGCACTGGCCCGCGAGGGTGGGCTGGATTCAACCTTCTGGGCCGGGCCGGAAAGCATCAGTCGGCGCATGCTCAGTGGTGAAGTGGCGGTGGAGCCCATCGTGCGCCAGGGCGCCAAGCGGCTGCGCCTGGGGTTTGCCGCAGAGGATTTCAGCTATGCGATTTCCCTGGGGTTGCCCGAGAAAACCTTGTCCTATTTTTCCCTGGACCCGGAGATCAAGAAAGAATGCATCTGGGCCGGGCATGTATTTCGCCCGGCGAGCCTGCTGGTGCAGCGCTCCGGCCCGATGGTACGTGCCCGCGATGGCCGCGCCTGGGATGTACTGGCCCAGCACACGCCGAACTACCACAGCCTGTTCGATCAGGTCGGCAGCCTGCGGGGTTCGCCGGAGGTATTGCTGCTGCGCGAAAGCATTCGCGGCTGGCGCTTTTATGACCACTTTCGCAGCGACGTCGACGCCCCGGTGCGCCAGCCGCAACTGGGCACGCGCACGCCGGTGCTGCATCACGACGGTCGGGATTTGGCAGCGGCGTTGCAGACCATTCGCGAGATTGGCGACCCGGACGCCTTGCAGCGGGCGATCAGCGATGCGTTTCCCGGCGCGCGGTTGAATATCGAGCCGTTGCAGGGCGGACGCTTTGCCATCGAGTTTTATCAGGAAGGGTTGCTGCGGCCCTTGTCGGCAGCAGAATTGTCGGACGGCACCTTGCGCTACTTGCTGCTGGTGGCGGCGCTGCTGACGCCGAGGCCACCGACGATGATGGTATTGAACGAACCGGAAACCAGCTTGCACCCGGATCTTTTGCCGGCGTTGGCGCGGCTGATCATTCAGGTGTCGCAGCAGTGTCAGGTGTGGGTGGTGTCCCATGCCAGCCGCTTGATTGCGGCGTTGCAGCAGGATGAAGGGTGTAATTCGATCGTGCTGGAGAAGGTGATGGGGCAGACGCAGGTGGTGGGGCAGCGGGTGCTGGATGAGCCGGCGTGGCATTGGCCCAGTTAGGCGGCGCCTGTGAGGGCCTCTTCGCGAGCAAGCCCGCTCCCACATTTGTCCGCATTCCAAAGGTGGAACTCGGTCGAATGTGGGAGCGGGCTTGCTCGCGAAGACGGTAGATCAGTCACCCAACAGCTAACTGATCAACCCTGCCACTTCCCGCCTTCAACAATCACGCTTTCCGGCTTGGTGTCATCGCTCAGTTCCTTGCGAACATACTGGTCATACAGCTTGAGCAAATACTTCTCTTCGCCCAACTTCGCCAGCTCGGCATTCACCCAATCCCGCAATTCGATGTTGCCCTTCTTCACCGCCGGCGCAATCGGCGCTTCATCCCCCAGTTTCTGCTCCAGCACGCGATAGCCCGGGTTCTGCTTGGCCCAGCTGAACAACACCAGGTTGTCCTGGGCATAGGCATCACCACGGCCCGCCGACAACGCTTGCAGCGACTCGGAATTTTTCTCGAACTTCAGCAGTTTCCAGTCCGGGTGGTTCTTGGTCAGCCAGATATCCGCGGTAGTGCCGGTGGTGACGATGGTGGTGCGGGTCGCCAGGTCGTCCAGGCTCTTCACCGAGCTGTCCTGCGGCACCAGGGCCTGCACCGCGACTTTCAGGTTCGGGTTGGTGAAGTCCACCGCTTCCTTGCGCTCCGGCGTCACCGTCATGTTGGCGAGGATCAGGTCGACCTTGTCGCTTTGCAGGAACGGAATGCGGCTCGCCGGCTCTACGGCGACGAATTCAACCTTGTTCTCGTCGCCCAGCAGGT
The DNA here is from genome assembly GCF_058780865.1 of Pseudomonas sp. GP01-A4. Lineage (NCBI taxonomy): Bacteria > Pseudomonadati > Pseudomonadota > Gammaproteobacteria > Pseudomonadales > Pseudomonadaceae > Pseudomonas > Pseudomonas sp. GP01-A4. The sequence goes on along the minus strand of NZ_JBYSWF010000090.1, from coordinate 5,699 downwards.
CCTTGGCGAAACGGCGGCCGATGTCGGTATCGAAGCCGACATAACGGCCGGACTCATCCACGAAACCAAACGGCGGCTTGTCGGTGAATACGCCGACGATCAGCTTGTCCCGCGCCTTGATCTTGTCGATGTAGCTCACCGCAGCGGGTGCCGGGGTGGCAGCGGCAGCCGTCTTGGCGGGCTCTTCGGACTTATTGCAGCCGGCCAGCAAAGCGAGGCCGAACAGGGGGAATAACAACTTGGCAGATTTCATGACAGCTCCAGTTCCTTGGTTCTTTTGGGCAGTGTTGAAACGAAGGAGAACTTCTCCAGGAACTGCTGCGCGCGTGCGGTTTGCGGGTTCGTAAAGAATGCCTCGGGGGTGTTTTGTTCGAGGATGCGGCCGGCCTCCATGAACACCACGCGGTCGGCGACGGCGCGGGCGAAGGCCATTTCATGGGTGACGATCAGCAGCGTCATGCCGTCCCGGGCCAGGCCCTGGATCACTTCCAGTACTTCCTTGACCATCTCCGGGTCGAGGGCGGCGGTGACTTCGTCAAACAGCATGACCTGCGGGTTCATGCACAACGAGCGGACGATGGCGATGCGTTGCTGCTGGCCGCCCGACAGCTGGCGCGGGTAGGCGTCGCGTTTGTCGGAGAGGCCCACCCGTTCCAGCAGTTTTTCAGCCTGGGCCCGGGCTTCGCGGGGCTCGCGTTTTTGCACTTTCAGCGGGCCGAGCAGGAGGTTGTCGAGCACGCTCATGTGCGGGAACAGGTGATAACTCTGGAACACCATGCCCACGTCCTGGCGCACCTGGCGCCAGTCGGTGGCCTTGTCCAGCAGCTCCTTGCCGGCAAAACGCAGGCTGCCGCTGTGGGCCACTTCCAGGCCATTGAGGCACCGCAGCAAGGTGCTTTTGCCGCAACCGCTGGGGCCGAGGATCACCACCACTTCGCCGCTTTGCACACTCAGGTCGATGCCGTCGAGCACCTGCTGGTCGCCGAAAAACTTGTTGAAACCCTGGAACTCGATCAATGCGCTCATGCTTGGGCCCAGCGCCGTTCCAGCACCTTGGAGGCGGCCGACAACGGGTAGCAGATAAAGAAGAAAAACAGGAACAGCGCGCCGTAGATCAACACCGACTCGTAGGTGCGCTCGATGATTTGCTGGCCGACCTTGATCACGTCCACCACACCGATCAGTACCGCCAGGGAGCTGGTCTTGATGATGCGGGTGTAGACGTTGATGGTCGGCGGGGTCATGCGTTTCAGGGCCTGGGGCAACAGCACGTAACCGTACAGTTGCGGGTCCGACAGGCCAATCGACAGGCCGGCTTCACGCTGGCCACGGGGCAACGAATGCAACGCACCGCGCACCACTTCGCCGACTTCACTGGCACCCCACAGCGACAACACCAGCACGGCGCACCAGAAGCTCGGAATGCTCAGGCCAAAGAAAATCGGCAGGCCGAAGAACAGCAAGTACAACCACACCAACACCGGAATGGCGCGGAACAGCTCCAGGTAAATCCGCAGCACCAGGTTGATCGCTTTCGAATTCAACGTGCGCAGCACGCCATACACCACGCCGCCGACGGTGCTGAAGGCGATGCTCAAGAACGAGATCGACAGGGTTTGCGCCGCGCCCTTGCCCAGCTGCGGCAAGGACACCCAGAGTAATTCAAGACCCGAACTGGCCATGCTGGAGCCTCCTTTCAAGGCGGCTGAGCAGCAGCGACAGCGGCAGGAATAACAGCACGCAGATCAACGTGAGCACCGCGAGCATTTCGTAGGTTTTGTAGTAGAGGGCGATATAGCTTTTGGTGGTGTAGAGAATTTCCGGCACCGCCACCGCCGACACGATCGTGGTTTCCTTGAGCAGGAAAATAAAGTTCGCAAACAGCGCCGGCAGGCTGAGGATCCCGGCCTGGGGCAGGATCACATGGCGCAGCAGTTGCCAGTGGGACAGCCCGATGGACTTGCCCGATTCGATCTGTGCCAGCGGCACCGCCTCGACACCGGCGCGCAACACTTCCGTGAGGTAGGCGCCGCCGAGAAAGGTCATGGTGATGATTGCCGCCCAGAACCCGGAGATATTCAGCCCCAGGGCCGGCAACGCGAAATAGACGAAAAACAGTTGGATCAGCAGCGGTGTGTTGCGCGCCAACTCCACGTACAGCGCCACCAGGCGCCACACGTAGGGCGTGCGAAACACCAGCAGCGCGGCGTTGATCAAGGCCACCAGCATGGAGGTGCCAATGGCGATCAGGCCGACTTGCAGGGTAACGCCCACGGCCTTGAGAAACGCCGGCAGCGTGCTGAGGATAAATGCGTAATCGAAGGTCATCTGAAATCCCTGACGCCGCAGGGGTAAAGCGGCGTTGGTGCGGTCCGGTCCAGCGTGGGTAACGCCGGGTAGCGCCGACTTTAAAGGTATAAAAAGCAAAATTTAAATACCGAAATAGCATATTGATATCACCCAAATAGATAACCTGCGGATTCGCGGTGCAGATGGATGACAGCTACTGTTCCCGGGGAAGTAGGAAGGGTCTTTTTATCGGAGCTGCACTTCAGGGATAGGCAGCGCGTGGCCAGACTGACGGCCAACCAACAGGCGAGGGAATGAGCGATGAACGAGGCAAAACCGATTGATGCGCAGGAACTGGTGAAGTGGCTGGTGGCACTGCGCAGGGCCATCAATAGCCGGAATCTCTGAGCAGACACAGTCCCAAAAAGTGGGAGCGGGCTTGCTCGCGAATGCGGTGTATCAGTCAGCAGATGTGTTGGCTGACCCACCGCATTCGCGAGCAAGCCCGCTCCCACATTTCGATTGTGTTCCAGCCATAAAAAACGCCGACGCTGTAGAAGCCGTCGGCGTTTAAACCTTGAAGGAGGTTTTTGGGTTCGATCAGAACGCCGGCACGACCGCGCCGTTGTATTTCTTCTCGATGAAAGCTTTCACTTCAGGGCTGGTCAGGGCTTTGGCCAGCTTCTGGATCGCGTCGCTGTCCTTGTTGTCCGGGCGGGCAACCAGGAAGTTCACGTACGGCGACTTGGCGTCTTCGATGATCAACGCGTCCTTGGCCGGGTTCAGGCCGGCTTCCAGGGCGTAGTTGGTGTTGATCAGGTCCAGGTCAACCTGGTCCAGGACGCGTGGCAGCAGCGCCGATTCCAGCTCTTTGAATTTCAGGTGTTTCGGGTTGCTGGCGATGTCTTTCGGCGTGGCCAGGGCGTTGGTCGGGTCTTTCAGAGTGATCACGCCAGCCTTTTGCAGCAGCAGCAGGGCACGGCCGGAGTTGCTGCCTTCGTTCGGGATGGCCACGGTGGCGCCATCTTTGAGCTCAGAGATGTTTTTGATTTTTTTCGAGTAGCCGCCGAAGGGTTCAACGTGCACACCGACCACGGTGACCAGGTTGGTGCCTTTACCCTTGTTGAAGTTTTCCAGGTACGGCAGGGTCTGGAAGTAGTTGGCGTCCAGACGCTTCTCGGCCACCTGTACGTTCGGTTGTACGTAGTCGGTGAAGACTTTGATTTCCAGGTCCACGCCTTCTTTGGCCAGGGTCGGCTTGACCAGCTCAAGGATCTCGGCGTGCGGGATCGGGGTAGCGGCTACCACCAGTTTCTCGTTGGCCTGGGCGAAGCTTGCAGTCAGGGCAGCCGCCAGTGCGGTAAACAACAGAACCTTTTTCATGCAGTGTCCTTATCGAAAATCCGGGTCGTCTGGGACGGCCGCTTTTTTAGTGGATGCCAGCGAAGTGCTATCGCGGCGTGGAGCGGACAATACCGAGGTTTTTTATTCCAGAACAATACTTTTTATTCACTTTGATATTCCATTTTGTTCATGCAGGAGCCCGTCTTGCCGGCGATGGCGGTCTTGAGCCTTGCGATGCTCCTGAGGACGCCATCGCCGGCAAGCCGGGCTCCTACAAAACAGCGTGTTCTTTCAGATAGCTTTTCAGGGCTTCAACCTCGGCGGCGCTGGCGTGGCCAAGAATTCGCCGCACCTGCTCCACAGGCGAACCCGCCACGGGCAGGTTCAAATGCTCAGGCAGAATCTCGTCGCCACTGCTGACCAGCAAGGCAAAGTGAATCACGTTCTCCAACTCCCGGGTGTTGCCCGGCCAGCTGTGATGCTCCAGCACGCGCTGGGCTTCGTCGCTGATCAGCGGCACCGGCAGGTCGAGGCGCTGGCTGTAGATGCCGAGGAAATATTCGGCCAGTGACAGGATGTCGCCCACCCGCTCGCGCAGTGCGGGCAGCTCCAGTTGGCCTTCGCTGAGGTAATGGAACAGGCGCTCATGAAACTTGCCGGCCGCCACGGCCTGGGCGAGGTCGATGCTGGTGGCCGCCACCAGCCGCACATCCACCGGGCTTGGCTGATGGGCGCCGACGCGAGTGACTTCGTGGTTTTCCAGCGCCGCCAGCAGCTTGACCTGGATTGGCAGCGGCAAGTCGCCGATTTCATCCAGGTACAACGTGCCGCCGTTGGCCGAGCCAAACCAGCCGGCGCGGCTGCTGGCTGCGCCGCTGTGGCTGCCTGCGGCGTAGCCGAACAGTTCGGCGTCGGCGTATGTCGGGCTGATGGCGCCGCAATTCACCGAGACAAACAGGCCGGTGCGGTCGCTGCCACGGTGGATATGCCGGGCGAGCAACTCCTTGCCGCTGCCGGTTTCGCCGCGGATCAACACGGGCAAGGCACGGGGGGCGAGGTTTTCGAGGTCTTCGCGCAGTTGCCGCGAACGCGGGTCGACAAACACCAGCGCCTTGGCACGAATGCTCAGGGGGCTTTTTTCGGCGTCGGGGAAGGTCAGAAGGGGCTGACCGAAGGTTTCATGCAGGCTCATGGCAGGCTCCCGCCCCATCCACGAAGGGGAAGGGGCGTTTAAAAAATTTTATGCACGGCGCCGGGAGTGATGTTCCAGGCGATTTTGCAGGCGATAGAGGTAGGCGAAACCCTGTTCCCAGCGTTGATGGCCGGACTTCACGTTGATGTGCCCGGCGCCCGCGAGAATTCCCGCTTCGGCGCCCCAGTTACGTGCCAGTTCCAGGGCGCGGGTGGCGCTGACGGCGCTGTCGTTGTCGGAGCTGACGACCTGGCTTGGGAACGGCAGCAGGTGGCTGGGGATTGGCGCAAAGTTACGCAGGGCGGGTGCGCAGGCAGGGCGTTCGACATCGGCCGGGGCCACCAGCAGGGCGCCGCGTACCTGACGCAGGAACTGCACCGGTGCGGTGGCCGCCCAATGGGCGACGGTGATGCAGCCCAGGCTGTGGGCGATCAGAATCACCGGGGTGCTGTCGGCGGCGATGGCTTCGGCCAGGGCGGCCACCCAGTCTTCGCGGCGTGGGGTGAGCCAGTCGGCCTGCTCCACACGAGCGCTGTTGGGCAGGCTGTTCTGCCAATGACTTTGCCAATGATCTTCTGGCGATCCTTGCCAGCCCGGCACGATCAGATAACGAATCGACTCGCTGTGCATGGGTGTGCCCTCCTGCAGCGTTTAACGTTGTGGGTCAGTATAGGCACGGGGTATATATTCGTTAAGGAATAAGAAGCTATTTATTAATAACCAAAATGTTTGTTGAGAGTGATGGGGGGTTTAGGGGGATGGGGGTACATATCCGTTTCTTCGGTTATGGCCGCTATTGGTTCCGCTCTTACAGCGGCTCACTTTTGAAGAGCGCAAAAGTAAGCAAAACGCTCTTGCCCCACCACTCGGCACC
>NZ_JBYSWF010000008.1:0-140495 GCF_058780865.1 Pseudomonas sp. GP01-A4 | reverse complement strand
CCCACCAACTTCCCCCCCTCCAACCGACGCTTATACGCACTGTCCCGACTCGCCAACCAGAAATACAACGGCGACGTCACCACCAACCCCACCAACCAGGACAAATCCGCCCCGTTGATATGCGCCGAAATCGGCCCGACATACAGCGGCGTATTCATAAACGGAATCTGCACCACAATCCCCACCGCATAGGCCACCAGCGCCTGGGGGTTGTACCGGCCATAAATCCCGCCATCCACGCGAAAGATCGAACCGATGTCGTACTTGCCCTTATGGATCGCATAGAAGTCGATCAGGTTGATCGCCGTCCACGGCACCAGTACCACCAACAACACCAGCACCATGTCCACGAAGTGCCCGATAAAATCCTTCGACGCAAACACCGCCGCAATCGAGCACGCCGCCAGCACCAGCACCGAGATCACGGCACGCGACTTGGCGGTCGGGATCCAGCGGTAGGCAAAGGTCTGTACCAGGGTGATCAATGACAGCACGGCGCCGTACAGGTTAAGTGCGTTGTGGCTGATCACGCTGAGCAGGAACAGCAACAGCATCAGCGGGCCAATGGAGCCGGTCGCCAGTTTGACCGCGTCCATGGTGTCCATGCCCACCGGCGTAGCCAGTACCGCAACCGCACCAAAGATGAACGACAGGCTGGAACCGAGCACGGTGCCCAGATAGGTGGTCCAGAAGGTCGACGCCACCGGCACATCCGCCGGCAGGTAGCGTGAGTAGTCAGACACATACGGCGCAAACGCGATTTGCCACAGCGCGGCCAGCGACACGGTGGCCAGCCAGCCGGAGATGTTGAAGTTACCGCGCGTCAGGAAGTCGGCCGTCTGCACATGGGTGAAGATGTAGCCAAAACCCAGCACGATGCCCGCGCCCAGCACCCAGGTACCGATGCGGTTGAGGACGTGGATGAAGCGGTAGCCGATGATGCCGATGATCCCGGAGCCGATGGCGCCGATGACGATGCCTACCGGTACCGGGATCACGTCGACGACGCCGTGCAGGGATTTGCCCGCCAATACGATGTTGGAGGCGAAGAAGCCGATGTACATCACGCCGGCGATCACCACCACCAGCAGTGCGCCAAGGGAGCCGAACTGGGCGCGGCTCTGGATCATTTGCGGGATGCCCATCTGCGGGCCCTGGGCCGAGTGCAGCGCCATCAGCACGCCGCCGACGAGGTGGCCGACGAGGATGGCGATGATGCCCCACACCAGGTTAAGGCCGAACAGTTGCACGGCCAGCGCGCCGGTGACGATGGGCAACGGCGCGATGTTGCCGCCGAACCACAGGGTGAACAGGTCTCTTACCTTTCCGTGGCGATCTTCCGGGGGCACGTATCCAATCGTGTGTTTTTCGATAAGCGGGGCGGAGGATGTTGCAGTGGTAACCATGACGAGCTCCAAGGCAAGGTGAGTACGTTGACGTACTTCGCTGGGCGGCGCGTGTGCGTCGCTTTTGTTGTTGGAGTGATCATGTGCAATGGTCACAGGGAGGTAAATTAGTAAGTTTGTTGCTATAGACCTTAAAAATAATATCTCGCGGGGTTTTTTGCTCCGGTATGTTGCATGCACTTGAATCAGTGTGAAAAAGCCGATTTTCACGCACTTGTTTGGGGCGAAATCCCACGTTTATGGAGGTCCCGATGGCTGCCTATAACCTGCGCCAGCTCAGATATTTTGTAACCACGGCCGAGTGCGGCAGCGTGGCAGAGGCCTCGCGCAAGCTCTATATCGCGCAACCGTCGGTGTCGACGGCCATCAAGCAGTTGGAAGACAGCTTCGGTGTGCAGCTGTTTATCCGCCATCATGCCCAAGGGGTGTCACTGACGCCGAGCGGTGCGCGGTTCTATCGCAAGGCCCTGGAGCTGCTGCGGGTGGCCCATGAGTTTGAGCAGAACGCCCTGGCAGACAATGACGTGGTGGCGGGGCAGATCGATATCGGTTGCTTCGAAACCGTGGCACCGCTGTATTTGCCGCGCTTGATTGCCGGTTTCCGGGAGCGTTGGCCGGGGGTGGAAATCCGTCTGCGCGATGGCGAACAACAGGAACTGGTGCAGGCGCTGACGGCCGGCAGTATCGATGTGGCGATGCTGTTTGAGCATGACCTGGGCAGCGCCATCGAGACCACGCCGCTGATGCCGCCGCAGCAACCCTATGCGTTGCTGCCGGCGGATCACCGGTTTGCGCAACAGGCCAAGGTGTCGTTGGCGGACTTGGTGCTGGAACCGATGATTTTGCTGGATGTGCTGCCGAGCCGGACGTACTTCGTGAGCATCTTTGAAGAGCGTGGGCTGACGCCGAATATTGTCTTCAGTTCGCCGTCGATCGAGATGGTGCGCGGGATGGTGGGGCGCGGGTTCGGGTTTTCGATCCTGGTGACCAAGCCGTTTTCGCCGTATTCCTATGACGGGCAGAAGCTGGTGTGCGTGCCGTTGGCGGAGACGGTGACGGGGTCGGGGTTGTCGGCGGTGTGGTTGCGGCGGGCGCCGTTGACCAAGCCGGTGCAGTTGTTTGTGGAGTATTGCCGGGAAGAGCTGGCGCGGTTGTTAGGTTAGACACAGAACTAAAAATGTGGGAGCGGGCTTGCTCGCGAAAGCGGTGGATCAGTCAATACATCGGGTGACTGTCACACCGCATTCGCGAGCAAGCCCGCTCCCACATTTGGCCCGCGTTTCAGGCGCGAATCGAGTCGAGCATGCGCAACAACATGGCATCGCAAGCCTTCAGTTGCGCAACACTCACAAACTCATCCGGCTTATGCCCCTGGTCCATGCTCCCAGGCCCGCACACCACCGTCGGAATGCCCGCCGCATCAAACAACCCACCCTCGGTCCCGAACGCCACGGTGCCAAATTCCCGCGAGCCGCAAAACGCCGCAATCAGCTCCGCCGCCTGGCTGCGCTGGTCGGTGGCCAGCCCCGGGTACGCCGACAACTCACTGAAGCGAATCGCACTCTGCCGGCTCACCGCCTGCATCCGCGGCAACACCTGCTGCATCGCATAGGCTTGCAGCTCCTCGGCCACTTCACCGGGGTCCATCGAGGGCAGGGCGCGCACTTCAAAGTCAAAACGGCAATCGGCAGGCACGATATTCAACGCCTTGCCCCCGGAGATCACCCCGGTTTGCACGGTGCTGAACGGCGGGTCAAAGCGCTCGTCCTGATGCACCTTGAGCCGCTGGCCGATTCGCCCCAGCTCACCAATCAACTCGGCCGCATACTCGATCGCATTCACGCCCTGGGGCGCATACGCCGAATGGCAGGCCTCGCCATGCACTTCACAGCGCATGGCGAGCTTGCCTTTATGGCCCAGCACCGGCTTCAACTCGGTGGGCTCGCCGATAATGCACAGCAGTGGTTTCACCGGCCATTGTTCCAGCACCTTGAGCAACGAACGCACCCCAAGGCAGCCGACTTCCTCGTCGTAGGACAGGGCGATGTGCACCGGCATGCGCAAGTCTGCGCTTGCCAAGGCCGGCACCAGCGCCAGTACACAGGCGATGTAGCCCTTCATGTCCGCCGTGCCCCGGCCAAACAGCTTGCCGTCGCGTTCGGTCAACTCAAACGGCGGCAACGTCCACGGCTGGCCATCCACCGGCACCACATCGGTGTGCCCTGACAGCACAATCCCGGGCACATTCGCCGGGCCGAGGGTGGCGAACAGATTGGCCTTGCTGCGCTCATCGTTGTAGATCAACTCGCAAGGCACGCCGAACCCTGCCAGGTAATCGCGCACGAACTCGATCAGCTTCAGGTTGGATTCGCGGCTGGTGGTATCAAACCCCACCAGCGCCTGCAGCAGTTCCCGGCTGGTGCTCATCGGTCGTCTCCGGCCACGCCGTAGCCAGGGGAGCGGTCCGGGGCGAGGGCGCGGTCGATGTAGTCCTGCACCTGTGGACGGTAGGCGTCCCAGAGCTTTTGCAGCTCGGCGATCGGCTGCTCGTCGGCCCAATCCACCCGCAGGTTGATGATCGGCCAGGTCAGCTCGCCCACCACCACCAGCGCGGCGGAATGCACCGGCCCGGCTTCGCCCCCGGCGGCAATGGCTGCATGCATCGCGGCCAGCAGGCGGTCTGCCAGTTGGCCTTCGCCTTGCTCGAAGGCCTTGACCATCGCCTCGATCACCGCGCGGTCGGCGAGCATATTGCCGGCGGCCACGCACTGTTCGCCCGACACCGCATTGTGGGTGCCAAGGGTTTCGTTGCCGCTGAAATGCACCGTGCGCCCGAGGTGATCAATCGCCGTCAGTTGCCGGTATTGGCTGTAGCCGTTGCGGGTCAGGGCCTTGTCTACGGCATCGGCAGGGGCAAGGCCTTGCTCCAATAGATCGAGTACGTCCGGGCCCAGGGCGGGCAGGGTGATGTTCTGGGTCGAGACCGCACCCACGCCGGGCCGCAGCCATGGGCAGCGGGCGCCCACGGCGATGCTCGATGAGCTGATGGCAATGCCCATCTGGCCGGTTTCCGCGCAGCGGGCGACGATTGAAAAGGTCATGTCGTGCCTCCTTGGGTTACTCGGGAATGACTGCAATCACGTCGATTTCCATCAGCCACTGTGGCTGGCCCAGGGCCGAAACCACCAACCCGGTGGAGATCGGGAACACGCCTTTTAGCCACTTGCCGACTTCCTGGTACACCGGCTCGCGGTAGCGCGGGTCGATCAGGTAGGTGGTGGTCTTGACGATGTGGCTCAGGTCGCTGCCGGCCTCTTCCAGCAGTTGCTTGACGTTTTTCATTGCCTGTTCGGCTTGCGCGCGCGGGTCGCCAAGGCCGATCAGGTTGCCGTCGAAATCGGTGCCCACCTGGCCCCGTACATACACCGTGTTGCCGGCGCGTACGGCCTGGCACAGGTCATTGTCCAGGCTCTGGTTAGGGTAGGTTTCCTTGGTGTTGAACATGCGGATGCGAGTGTGAGTAGGCATCAAAAAAACTCCAGAAAAAAGTGATCAGGCGCTGACAGGTGAGGTGTGAACAACCGGTGCCGGTTCGCGGTACTCAAGGTATTGGCGCTGGATGGCGATATGGTCGGCCACGTACTTGGCGTCATGCCACACGCCCCAGATAAACGACGAGCCCCGGCGCGACTGCCATGGCAAACCGAGGAAGTAGATGCCTGACTCGCTGGCTACGCCGCGCTGGTGCTGCGGCTTGCCGGCGGCGTCAAATGCATCGACCTTCAGCCAGCTGTAATCCACGGCAAAGCCGGTGGCCCAGATGATTGAAGTGATACCGGCCTTGGCCAGGTTCAGTTCCAGGATCGGCTGCTTGATGCACTCGGCATCGGGAAATACGCGACGCGCTTCGGGCTCTGGCGGCAGGTCGAGGCCGTTACGCTCGATATAGGCATCCGCCGCATCCAGCAGGGCCAGGTAGTTCTCATCGCCGCGGGCCAGGTTTTCCACCAGGTTGGGCTGGAAGCTCGCAACGCTGCCGTTGAAGGATTGGGTCAGGCCGACCAGGGTCATGCCTTGTTGGGCCAGCTCGCGGAAGTCGATGGTCTTGCCGCCGTGGGCGCCGCTCACCGCAATGGTCACGTGCTCGCGGCCGGGTTTCATCGCGGCCTGGTCCCACTCACCCAACACGCCCAGCCACCAGCAGAAATCGCGGTTGCGATAGGCACGCGGTGGGCGGTCGTGAGCACCCACCGACAGGTACACCTGGCGCCCGGAGCGTTGCAGTTCGTCGGCGATCTGCACCCCGGAGGAACCCGCCCCCACCACCAGCACCGCGCCGGCCGGCAGTTGCGCGGGGTTGCGGTAGTCGGCGGAGTGGATCTGGTGCAGCGCGCTGTCTTGAGGGGCAATCGCCGGAATCACCGGCTTCTGGAACGGCCCGGTGGCCGCCACCACGCGGTTGGCTTCGATCACGCCTTCGCTGGTGTGGATGGTGAAGCCGGGGCGACCGATATTGCGCACCACCGAGGTCACGTCGACGCCGGTACGAATCGGTGCATTGAACTTGCGTGCATAGGCTTCGAAGTAGTCCGCCACACGCTCTTTCGGCGCAAAGCCATCGGGGGCGACGTTATCGAAGGCCAGGCCCGGAAAACGGTCATGCCAGGCCGGGCCGTTGGCGACCAGCGAATCCCAGCGGCCGGTGCGCCAGCGCTCGGCGATACGGCTGCGCTCCAGCACCAGGTGCGGCACGCCTTGCTTGCTCAGGTGCTCGCTCATGGCGACGCCAGCCTGACCGGCTCCCACCACCAGCGTGTCTGTTTTTGTTATTGCTTGAGTCATGTGTCTGTCCTTGCGTAATGCAGTTGGATTCAGCTTGGGCATGGCTTCAAGGCTAGGGGGAGGGCGGTTTTTAATAAAATATTATTAAGCTGGGAAGTGAGCATAAATATCGGATGCAGGCTCACCCTATCGGGTGATTTCGAGGATGGAGCGGGTGTGCAACCATCCTTGCAGTTCTTTCAGCGAGTGTTTGAAGTGGAAAACGACCGGCTTTCTTCTGCGCAATGGTTCGAACAGATGGCCCGGGTGACCGACAGCATCGGGCAGCCGGGGTTCGCCGCGACCTTGTTCGAGGCTCTCGGTTATCTCCAGCCGATCCAGGCCACCACGCTGTATTTCTACCCGCGCGGCGGCATGCCCAGTGCGCTGTTCGAGCTGGACGGGCCATGGTTGCCACAAGGCAATGTGCGCCAGTACCTGTCGGGGTTTTATCTGCTCGACCCGTTTTACGGGGCCTGTGTGGAGGGCGTCAGCTCCGGGTGTTACGAGCTGGCCGAGGTCGCCCCCGATCACTTCGAGCTCAGCGAATACTTCCAGTCGTTTTACCGCCACTCGCATCTGGAGGATGAGCTGAACTACATCCTGCAGTCGAGCAACGGCTCGAGCCTGGCGGTGTCGCTGGCCTTTACGCAAAAGCTCGACGCCACCATCACCGGCCAATTCAAACGCATCGCGCCGTGGGTGCTGGCGGTGCTGGGCAAGCATTTCGTTGGCCTGGATGCCCAGGGGGCGCGATTCGAAAACCTGCTGGAGCAGCGCATTCACTCGGCGCTGAACAACTTCGGCTCGTCGATATTGACCGAGCGGGAATGCCGGATCGCCCAACTGATCCTGCGCGGGCATTCCACCCGTTCGCTGGCCGAACGCCTCGACGTCTCGGAAGACACCATCAAGTCCCACCGCAAACACATCTACACCAAGCTCGATATCGGCGCGCAATCGGAATTGTTTGCCCTGTTTATCGATTCGCTGGCCGAAGCCCAGGGAGTGCTGAGCAAAGACCCCCTTGAAAGCTACATGAGCAAGCACCGCTGAGCGGCGTTGCTCGCCCTTGCGTCACTACTAATAAGAGAGAAATACCATGAACGTACCCGCCCAACTGAACCGCCTGACCGAGGACTACCAGAAGTCGGATGCGGCCCACCACATCCATGCATTTGTCGATCAAAAAGCGCTGAATGCCGAAGGCCCGCGGGTGATGGTGCGCGGTGAGGGCCTTTACCTGTGGGACAGCGAAGGCAAGCGTTACCTGGACGGCATGTCGGGCCTGTGGTGCACCCAGCTGGGTTACGGTCGCAGGGACTTGACCGCTGCCGCTGCCGCCCAGATGGACCAGTTGGCGTACTACAACATGTTCTTCCACACCACCCACCCGGCGGTGATCGAGCTGTCGGAGTTGCTCTTCAGCCTGTTGCCGGGCCACTACAGCCACGTGATCTACACCAACTCCGGCTCCGAGGCCAACGAAGTATTGATCCGTACCGTGCGCCGTTACTGGCAAGTGGTCGGCCAACCGCAGAAAAAAATCATGATCGGGCGCTGGAATGGTTATCACGGCTCCACGCTGGCGGCGTCTGCCCTGGGCGGCATGAAGTTCATGCACGAGATGGGCGGCCTGATTCCCGACGTGGCACACATTGACGAACCCTACTGGTACGCCCATGGCGGCGAGCTGACGCCTGCCGAGTTCGGCCGCCGCTGCGCCTTGCAGCTGGAAGAGAAAATCCTCGAGCTGGGCGCTGAAAACGTCGCCGGGTTTATCGCCGAGCCGTTCCAGGGCGCGGGCGGCATGATCTTCCCGCCGGAAAGCTACTGGCCCGAGATCCAGCGCATTTGCCGGCAATACGATGTGCTGCTGTGTGCCGATGAGGTGATTGGTGGCTTTGGCCGTACCGGCGAATGGTTCGCCCATCAACACTTCGGTTTCGAGCCCGACACCCTGTCCATCGCCAAGGGCTTGACCTCCGGTTACCTGCCGATGGGTGGCCTGGTGCTGAGCAAGCGCGTGGCCGATGCGCTGGTGGAGCGCGGCGGCGTGTTTGCCCACGGGCTGACCTATTCCGGGCACCCCGTGGCGGCGGCGGTGGCGCTGGCCAACCTCAAGGCGCTGCGGGACGAAGGCATCGTGCGCCTGGTGAAGAACGACACCGGACCGTACCTGCAAAAAATCCTCCATGAAGTGTTTGGCAATCACCCGATGATCGGCGAGATCCAGGGCACGGGCCTGCTCGCGGCCTTGCAGTTCGCCGAAGTCAAGAGCACCCGCAAGCGCTTCGAGAACGAAAACGACCTGGCCTGGCGGTGCCGCACGTTTGGTTTCGAAGAGGGCGTAATCATTCGCTCGACGCTGGGCCGCATGATCATGGCGCCGGCACTGGTGGCCACGCGCACTGAGCTGGACGAGCTGGTTGAAAAGACCCGCATCGCCGTGGATCGCACCGCACGGATCGCGGGAAAACTCTGAAGTGACCAGCGCGCCACCCCAGGCGAGGGGTGGTGCGCAACCTCCATCAGGCAACGCTGAACGGCATCGATGCCATCGAATGCCTCGACGCCCTGCACCCCCATTTCCAGGAGTCACCCATGAATACAATAACAAACGTGACCGATACACCCGCTCATCAATCCTCACCCAAAGCCGCCTCGTCCCGCCGCTTCCGTCAGCCGCTGGGTCTTATCGGGCTGGTGTTGTTCGGCCTGGCGTACATGGTGCCGCTGGCGGTGTTTACCACCTACGGGCTGGTGACCCAAATGACCAAGGGCCACTTGCCGACCGCCTACATGCTGACCCTCGCCGCCATGCTGCTGACGGCCTACAGCTATGGGCGCATGGTCCAGGCGCATCCCTATTCGGGCTCGGTCTACTCCTACACCCGCAAGGCGTTTGGCGCTTACTTCGGCTTCATCGCCGGGTGGACCCTGTTGCTGGACTACATCTTCCTGCCGTTGCTCAGCTATTTGCTGATCGGCATCTACATGTCCGAGTATTTTCCCGGGGTGCCGACCGCCGTGTGGGTGCTCGGCTCGATTGCCCTGGTGACCACGCTGAACCTGGTGGGCATCGAGTCCATCACCCGGGTCAACTGGATACTCATCGTCGCTCAGTTGGTGTTCATCGTGGTGTTCGTGGCGTTGTCGGTGCACACCCTCAGCGAGCAGTCCGCACCCGTGTCGCTGCTGGCGCCATTCCACCATGAAGGCTTCAGCGCGCCGCTGATCATGGCGGGCGCCGCGGTGCTGTGCCTGTCGTTTCTTGGCTTCGATGCGGTGTCGACCATGGCCGAGGAAACCCCCAACCCACGCCGCACCATCCCGTTGGCGATCATGGTGGTGTCGCTGTTCGGCGGACTGCTGTTCCTGCTGGTTTCGTATTTCGCGCAAATGGTGTTCCCGCAATGGAACAGCTTCGTCGACCCGGATGCCGCCTCGGTGGATGTGATGCGCCGGGTGGGCGGCGAACTGCTGGTGACCGCCTTTACCGCAACCTATGTCGCCGGTTGCTTCGCCTCGGCGATGGTCTCCCAGGCCAGCGTGTCGCGGGTGCTGTTCGCCATGGGCCGTGACGGCGCGCTGCCCCGCGTGCTCGGCAAGCTGGTGACGAAAAAGCGCGTGCCCGCCACGGCCATCGTGCTGGTCAGCCTGTTCTCGCTGATTGCCTTGTTCATCACGCTGGATACCGTCGCCAACATGATCAGCTTCGGTGCGCTGTTTGCGTTCTCGGCGGTGAACCTGGCGGTGATCAAGCACTACCTGGTCGACCAGAAGTTGCGCGGCACCAGGAACTACTTGCTGTACGCGGTTGTGCCGGCGCTTGGGTTCCTCAGCACGATCTGGCTGTGGAGCAGCCTTTCCAGCCTGTCGTTCACCATCGGCCTGTGCTGGATGGGGCTTGGGCTCCTGTGCCTGCTGGGCATCACGCGGGGGCTGCGCGTGAAGATGCCGGAACTGCAGATCGCCGAGTGAACCCTTCGTCTATCCATCGCCATTCATTGGGAGTACAACGTGTTCGACCTTAACTACTGGCAACAGCGTGTTGCCCGCCAGACGTTCATCAACACCGCCCTGATCGGTGGCCGCTCAGTGAATGCGGCATCCGGGGCGACCTTCGATGCCATTAACCCTGCGACCCAGCAGTTGCTGTCGCGGCTTGCAGCCTGCGGTGACGCAGAAGTCGACCTGGCCGTGCGCAGCGCACGCCAGGCCTTCGAGACCGGCCCCTGGCGACGGATGCCGCCGGTGGAGCGCAAGAAAATTTTGATCAGGCTCTCCGAATTACTGATGACCCACCGCGAGGAACTGGCGCTGCTCGATTCGCTGAACATGGGCAAGCCGGTGATGGACGCCTACAACGTTGACGTGCCCGGCGCCGCCAATGTGTTTGCCTGGTACGGCGAAGCCCTCGACAAGCTCTACGATCAAGTCGCGCCCACCGCTCACAACGCGTTGGCAACCATCACGCGTGAAGCACTGGGGGTGATCGCGGCGGTGGTGCCGTGGAACTTCCCGCTCGACATGGCCGCCTGGAAACTCGCGCCGGCGTTGGCGGCCGGTAACAGCGTGGTCTTGAAACCTGCCGAGCAGTCGCCGTTTTCTGCCCTGCGCCTGGCCCAGCTTGCCCTGGAAGCCGGTGTCCCGGAAGGTGTGTTGAATGTGGTGCCCGGCCTCGGCGAAAGTGCCGGCAAGGCCCTGGGGCTGCACCCCGACGTGGATTGCCTGGTGTTCACCGGCTCCACTCAGGTGGGCAAATACTTCATGCAGTATTCCGCCCAGTCCAACCTGAAACAGGTGTGGCTGGAGTGTGGCGGCAAGAGCCCGAACCTGGTGTTTGAGGACTGCCAGGACCTTGACCTTGCGGCGGAGAAGGCCGCCTTCGGCATCTTTTTCAACCAGGGCGAAGTGTGTTCGGCCAACTCCCGTCTCTACGTGCAACGCTCCATCCATGACGAATTCGTCGAGCGCCTGATCGCCAAGTCGCGCGCCTGGATGCCGGGTGATCCGCTGGACCCCGGCAGTGCGGCCGGGGCCATCGTCGACAGTCAGCAAACCGCACGCATCATGCACGCCATCAGCCAGGCCCAGGGGGAGGGCGCCAGGCTGTTGTGCGGTGGCGAACAGTTGGCCATCAATGGCTCCTCCAACTTCATCCAGCCAACCATTTTTGCCGACGTGACCCGCGACATGGCCCTGTCCCGTGATGAAGTGTTCGGCCCGGTGCTTGCCGTCAGCGCTTTCGACACGGAAGAGCAGGCGATACAGCAGGCCAACGACAGCCTCTACGGCCTGGCGGCCTCGGTCTGGAGTGATGACCTCAACCGTGCGCACCGTGTGGCCCGTGCCCTGAATGCCGGGACGGTGTCGGTCAACACCATCGACGCCCTGGATGTGGCGGTGCCGTTCGGTGGTGGCAAGCAATCCGGGTTCGGGCGTGATTTGTCGCTGCACGCTTTTGACAAGTACACGCAGCTGAAAACCACCTGGTTTCAGCTGCGTTGACTCAAGCGGTTATCCGGTCGTGTATTTATGCGTGCGCGACCGGCACAACTACAGGCAAAATCAGTGCGAACTCAGAGGGCTTTGAACACCATGGTCACTATTCGCGTAATGAGCACTGCCGACTACGACGCCGTGCTCGAACTGATGCAAAAAACGCCTGGCATCTCCCTGCGCGATGCCGACTCCCGCGAGGCCACTGAGCGTTACCTGGAGCGCAATCCAGGCATGAGTTTCGTCGCCGAGGTCGACGGGGGGCTGGTTGGGTGCGTGATGTGCGGGCACGATGGCCGGCGCGGGTATTTGCAGCACTTGCTGGTGCTGCCCGCGTATCGGCGCCAGGGTATTGCGAACGCGTTGGTTGAGCGCTGCCTCACCCGCCTGGCGCAATTGGGCATCCGCAAATGCCACCTGGATGTGTTCAAGTCCAACGACAGCGCTGCCCGTTATTGGCAGGGCCAGGGCTGGCAGCTGAGGACCGATATTGATCGCTATTCGTTTACCCGACCGGGTGACGAGAACGCCTGACGTCCATGGAGGGACAGATGCTCGAGATACGACGCGCCACGCTGGAAGATGCACAGGCAGCCTTCGACATTCGCCTGTTGGCCATACGCAGCCAATGCATCGGCGCCTATACGTCCGAGCAGATGATGTTGTGGACGCAAGGCGCAGCCAAGGACGGTTACGACACGCTGATGGACAAGCATTTTTACCTGGGATGTGTCGACGGTGAGCCGGTCGCTACCGGCATGCTGGATCTGGCGAACAACGAAATCGGTGCGTTGTTTGTGCTGCCCGGGTTTACCGGACGCGGGATTGGCAAGCAGATATTGGTATATCTGGAGGCGTTGGCGCGGGAGTTGGGGATTAAGGAAGTGATCCTGGACGCGACGTTGAACGCGGCGGATTTTTATCGGCGGTGTGGGTATGTGGGCGATGAGCAGGCGATCTACCACTCGCCATCGGGGTTGCAGTTGGCCTGTATTCCTATGCGTAAACACCTGCGCCGTTTGCGCTGACACGGAAAAACTGTGGTGAGGGCGCTTGCTGTGGCGAGGGAGCTTACTCCCGCTGGGTCGCGAAGCGGCCCCAATAAAGCCAGCGCAATCTGACTGAAAGAACTCGCTGACCATCTTGGGGCTGCTGCGCAGCCCAGCGGGAGCAAGCTCCCTCGCCACAGGTCATGTGTCGTCCTGGGTATTGAACTCCGTACGCAAACACCTGATCACCTCGCTCACCGAAGCTCCTTGAACCACCGGCGGCGTAGGGCTCTCACCAAACTCCCGCCAGATAAAAAGCGTCAGCTCCGCACCGTCGGTAGCCTTCTGCTGCGTCCCGAAATTCTGCAACACCCGATAGCGCTCATCCTGCCAGAACAGCGCTTCAACCCATCCATACACCGGTATGAAATGAAAGTGCAGCGGGAAGCCCGGCATATGCCCGAACCGGCTGATGTAAAGCCACTTGGGCTTCAACTGAGCCTCCATGACCCGCTGGGTTTTGGCCAGCAACCCACCCAGCTCCGCGAGCGCCGCATCGGGCATCTCGGCCAGTGAGTCAACCGGCGCCTTGGCACCCAGCATCAGGTAGCCCGGCAGTGCGGATGACAGGTGATGATTGAGCAGCCAGTGCTCGGTCTCATGCACAACAAAGGATGGATCGATCTTCATCGACGGGCTTCCATGCGAAGAGGCTTGGCAGGATACCAAGAGTCATCGCCCTGTATCCCGCAAATGCAGCGGATCTGTCTCTATCGCGGCATTCACCTTATAGATACGGTTCATCCATACCTATTCAATGCCGAGAAAACCATGGACCTGACCGCAATCCCCTTTGGCACCACCGACTGGTCGACCCTCGAGCCGGTGATGCATCCCGGCGAAACCGGCAGTGCGTATTGGCGCACCTGCCAGTTCGGTTCAACCCGCGTGCGCATGGTCGAATACAGCGCCGGTTACCTGGCTGATCACTGGTGTTGGCGCGGGCATATCCTGCTGTGCCTGGAAGGTGAGCTGCACACCGAGCTGGAGGATGGCCGGCAGTTCACGCTGACTGCCGGGATGAGTTATCAGGTGGGCAATGACATGGAGGGGCATCGGTCATCGACTACCGTCGGGGCGAAGTTGTTCGTGGTGGATTGAGGCGTCAAGCCAGTCGCACAATCAACTTGCCGAAGTTGCGCCCCTCCAGCAGCCCGATAAACGCCTCAGGCGCTTGCTCCAGGCCCTCGACAATGTCATCGCGCCACTTCAGCTTGCCCTGATCAATCCACTGCGCGGCTTCCTGCAAGAAGTCGTCCTGCTGCTCGTCAACAAACTCGGTCTGGATAAAGCCGCGCACTGTGAGGCTCTTGGCGAGGATGTCGTGCATAGTCGCCGGCAGTCGGTCGACCTGTTGCCCAGGCACCGAGCGGTCGTTGTAATGGGCGATCAGCCCACATACGGGTATCCGCGCAAAGTCATTGAGCAGCGGCCTCACGGCATCCCAAACCGCCCCCGAGACATTTTCGAAGTAAACGTCAATTCCATTGGGGCAGGCTTCGGCCAACTGCTGGGCAAAATCCGCTGCGCGATGGTCGATGACGGCATCAAACCCGAGTTCATTTTTCACGAATGCGCATTTCTCCGGCCCACCCGCGATACCCACCGCGCGTGCGCCCTTGATGCGGGCGATCTGGCCGACCACCGAGCCCACTGCGCCACTCGCCGCCGCCACTACCACGGTGTCACCGGGCTTGGGTTGGCCGATAGTGAGCAACCCCGAGTACGCGGTGAACCCCGGCATTCCAAGAACTCCCAGCGCTGTGCTGGGGTGGGCTATGCCCGGATCCAGAAGCCGCAGATCGAGGCCGTCCGAGAGCGCAAATCGCTGCCAGCCGGCATAGGCAAGCACGATGTCGCCCTCTTGCCACAACGGGTTTCGTGAATGTTTGATCCGCGCGACCGTGCCGCCCACCATCACCTCGCCGATGCCCACTGGCTCGGCATAGGATTTGGCCGCACTCATGCGCCAGCGCATGTAGGGGTCGAGGGACAGATAGAGGTTTTCCAGCAACACTTCGCCTTCGGCAGGCTCGGGAATCGCGCTGTACTCCACGCGAAAATCGCTGGGTTGCGGGCGCCCGTCGGGGCGGGCGGCCAGTACGATGCGTTGGTTCTGGAGCTGGGTCATGAGGCTCTTCCTGGTTGATAACGTTCCAGCAGGGTAGTCATGCTCAAGCTATCGAGGTAGGGTGATAGCTGTTGATTCAGAGTTAACCCAAACATGATATCTGACGCGTTTGAACCCTATCTGCTACGAACCTTTATCTCGGTATGCCAGCACGGCAGCCTGAGTGGCGCAGCCCAGCAGGCGGGCAGGGCGCAATCGGCCCTAAGCGCACAAATCCGCCGGCTTGAGGAGTTGCTAGGCCAGCGGCTGTTGCGCAGAACAGGTCGGGGCGTGGTGCCCACTACCGAAGGCGAACTGCTGCTCACCTACGCGACGCGCATTCTGGCCTTGGGCGAGACGGTAGCAGCGCGCCTGAAAGAGCGCACGGTGATGGGCAATGTGCGCGTCGGGCTCTCGGAAGACGTGGCGGTATCGGCGTTGCCGGCAGCGCTCGGCCGGCTGCGGCGCGCCTGCCCGCATGTACACCTGGAGGTCGTTGTTGATCACGGCGACGCACTCGCCGAACGTTGGAATGACGGCGAGCTGGACGTGGCCATTGGCGTCAGCTCATCGTTCAACGCCGACCCTGTGCACGCCTGGAACGTCGAGCTGTACTGGGTGTGCGCGATTGATGAAGAAATCGATGCGGCGCTGCCGCTGGATGTCATCGTGTATGCCGAACCCTGTGCCTGGCGGCGCTTGATGTTTGATGCCTTGCTGAACGCCGGGCGGGATTTTCGGGTCACGGTGACCAGCCCGAACATTGGCGTAATCACCGCAGCGGTGGAGGGCGGATTGGGTGTGGCCTTGCTGCCGGCGGAGAATATTCGGCCGGAGACGATGCGCATCATTTCCCTGGCTGAAAGCGATGGGCCTATTTTGAGTGTCAACTACGGCCTGTACGCCGTTCCACGGCAAAGCGACAGCATCCGCGCGGCAGTGGAACTGCTCACCGAGAGTTTTCACGCGATGACTCAACCCTTGCGATAAACCCCCGCCAACTCCCGCGCCAGCCCAATGAAATTCTGCAACGGCGTCGACGGATTGAACGCGCGCCGCACCAGGGTGATCGGTGCCAGCAACCTTGGCCGTGCATCGCTGATCCGGCAGTACACCACGCTTTCGCGATGCACGTCGCGCATCGACGCCGGCACCACCGAGATGCCTTCGCCGGCTGCCACCAGGCTGACGTTGGTCAGCATGCGCTCCACTTCAAAGGCAATCTTCGGCTCGAAGCCGGCGTTCTGGCAGGCCTTGATCAGGTTGGCGTACATCCCCGGCGCGCCGGGGCGGCGGACCAGGATGAAGCGTTCGTCCTTGAGGTCGGCCATGGTGATTTTTGGCTCGGCGCCCTTGAGCAGCGCATGCCCGACGGGCAGGGTCAGCAGCATTTCTTCGTTGAGCAATCGGTGGAACGTGAGGCTCTGGTGGTCGCCCACCGGTGCGCGGAGGATGCCGATGTCGATGCGTTTTTCGATGGTGTCTTCGGTGACTTCCCGGGCGCTGCCTTCGTTGATCGAGAGCTCCACGCCCGGGTATTGCTCGCGGTAGGCGCGGATGATTCGCGGGATCAGCGGGTGGGCGGCGGCGGAACTGGTGAAGGCAATGACCAACGTGCCTTCGATACCCTGGGCAGCGCGAGCCGCCTTGAGGGAACCTTGCTCGACGCGGGCGAGGATCACTCGGGCTTCATCGAGAAACACCAGCCCGCCGGCAGTCAGGTCGACGCCCTTGGGGTGTCGCTTGAACAGGTCGAATCCCAGCTCTTGTTCGAGGGCACGTATCTGTTGGCTGAGGGGCGGCTGCTGCATGTTCAGGCGAGCGGCAGCGCGGGTGAAATGTCGCTCTTCGGCCACCATGATGAAATAACGTAAATGGCGAAGTTCCATGGTGGTATATCCCGTGACAAGACTTTATTATTTGTGGCCTGAATGCGCCTTGGCGACCAATATGCCGAAAGTGGCCTGATCCGACAATAACAATAAATAAAAAGACCATGGAGCATTGATGCCAACCCGACTTGCCAATAATGCTACCTTGCCTATTTTGATTGCCATTGCACTCGGCATGGTAGTAGGGTTGTTTTATCCGGGCGTGGCAATCGAGATGAAGCTGCTCAGTGACGCCTTTATAAAAGTGGTCGGGTTACTGATGCCATTTCTGTTGTTTGTGCTGGTGTCGACCGGTGTCGCAGGTATCAAGCGCGAGCCCCACCATCGGCATGTAGTGGGGCGGATCGTGGTGTATTTCCAGCTGATGTCCCTTGCTGCATTGGTGTTGGGAATGTCGACGGGGTGGTTGTTCAGCCTGGATCATACGGCAGTGGCCAACCTGGATTTTGATCATCTGACACCGCCTGCCGCGCCCGAAACGCTGCTGCACGAGCTGTCGATGACCTCGATTTCGTCCAGTCTTTACAAGGTTTTCACCCAAAGCCTGGTGCTCCAGGTGATGCTGGTGGCGGTGCTGTGCGGCCTGCTGCTGGGGCGTGGCGGCCAGGTCGCAAACCGCTGCCTCGGTTGGCTGGAAGCGGCGGTCGCCGGGTTGTTCTGGTTGCTGCGGTTTATCCTGAAGTTCGCACCGCTGGCGGCGTTTGGGGCGATGGCATTTGTGGTGGGAAAGTACGGTTTAAGTTCGGTGCTGCCGCTCTTGAAGTTCATTGTTGTTATTTACCTGGTTTGCGCGGTGTTCGTCATTCTAGTGTTCGCCACGATTACCCGCCTGCTCGGCGTTAAATTGAGTAGGCTAATTGCTTACTTGAAAGAAGAGTTGTTGTTGGTGACGTTCACCGGCTCTTCAGTAGCCGCACTTCCAGGTTGCGTCAGCAAACTTGAGGCGCTGGGCTGTGATCGCCAATTAGTGCGCCTGGTGTTGACCACCGGGTATACGTTCAACTTGGCCGGTACCAATCTTTACCTGACCACTGCCATTATGTTCCTGGCGCACCTCGCCGGGGTGGAGATTGCCGTGCCCGAGTTGCTGGCGGTGCTGGTGATCTGCCTGTTTACCTCGCTGGGGTCTACCAGTGTCGCGGGCTCGGCGCTGTTTACCCTGATTGCTACCTTGAACATCCTGCAACTGGTGCCACTGGAAGGGGTGGGTTTGTTGTTGGGAGTGGAACGGCTGATGAAGTGTCGGTCGTTGACCAATGTGCTGGGCAATTGCGTGGCGTGCCTGGCGATATGCGGGTGGCAGAAGTCGATTGACCATGAGGTGTTGAAGCGGGAGCTGAGTCACTGAGCCGAACATGCTTTCCAGACCCAAACGCGGTCAAATGTGGGAGCGGGCTTGCTCGCGAATGCGGTGGGTCAGCCAATAAATCTGCTAACTGATACACCGCCTTCGCGAGCAAGCCCGCTCCCACATTCAGATCGCATTTCAGCCCTTGGCGTTGAGCAACTTGTCGAAGGCCTTGTCCAGGTTGCCTTCAGCACCTTTCAGCTTCTCACGACGCTCCTTCAACCAACTCTGGTCCGCGTCGAGATTCTTGCGCGCTTCCACCAGCATCCGCTTGACCTCTTCCGGCTGCGGCCCACCCGTACCCTTGCGAGTCTTGACCATCGTGGTCGGCGACAGTGCAGCCCGGAAACCGGCCTCATCCAGCGGCAACGTATTCGGCGTCCATTTGTATTTGTCCGCGGCCTGGGTGTACAGCTTCTGCGCGTCCGCATACGCGAAGGTCTTCGGCGTGGTGCCATTGCTGCGCGCCTCGGTGACGATCAACGAGGCGAAGCTGTGGCCAATGCGGAACGGCACCTTGAACTGACGCTCCAGGGTGTCGGCCAACTCCATGGACGTGGTCCATTCCGACTCCAGCTCATCCAGCGCTCGCTGCGGGTTGATCTGCAGCGCATCCAGCACGGCATCCATGCTTTTGAACATGTCATCGGTGGACTGGAACAGCCCCAATGAATCGAACGCAAACTTGTAGTCGGTCATGCCGGTGGTGACGTTATGCGCGCGCAAGGTCACGGTTTGCGCCAGGCCCACCACGTCCGAGGCCGATTCCCGAGTGCGCATCAACAACCCCGGGTTGCGTTTTTGCGGCATCGCACTGCTGGTGTAGGTGGACTCTTCGTCCAGCAGCAACCAGGGGCGGATCTGATGGTACTGGGTATGGATATCGCCAATCATCGCGCCGATGCGGATCGCCGAAGACGCCGCGAGGTTGGCCGCCTCGATCGGGATGTCGTAGGTCGACACCTGGCTCGAATCCAGGGAGTTTTCCCGCACGCCGTCGAACCCCAGCAACTCGGCCAGGCGTTCGCGGTTCAGCGGGTAAGCGGAGTTCGCCAGTACCGCGGTGCCCATCGGGCTCAGGTTGAGGCGAGTGTAGAGTTCACGGATGCGTTGGCCGTCGCGATCAAATGCGGCTTCGAACGCCAGCAGGTAGTGCGCATAGCTGATGGGCATGGCCTGCACGCCGTTGGTGTAGGCGGGCACCAGGGTGTCGATGTTCTTGTCGGCGATGTTCAGGATACGTTGGCGGGTGGCGTTCAGTGCCTCGCTGTAGGCCAGCACCTGGGAGCGCAGTTTGGCCAGGCGGTAGGTGGCGAGCATGTCCTGGCGGCTGCGGCCGGAGTGGATCAGCGACGCTTCCGGACCGATCTTGTCGGTCATGATTTTTTCCAGTTGCAGCACGTCTTCCGGGCGCTTGCCATCGGGCTGGTCGGCCTGGTCGATGGCAAAGCGCACGCCGCCGGCGATCTTGTGGCCCATGTCCGGCTTGACGATGCCTTCTTCGGTGAGCATCACGATCGAGGCTTTGTTGATGCGGTTCAACCAGGCGAACTGGGTTTGGGTCGGGTCGCCCTTGGCCTTGTGGGCGCTTTGCGAGGAGCCCGGCGTGGCGCCGACTTTGGCCGCCTGGGCGGCGCACTCTTCGGTGGTTTTGCAGGGCAACGCGCCGGTGTCGGCGGCGTAGGCGCCGTAACTGCTGAACAGGGCAAAGGCGACGGCCAGGTGGATCAGGCTTTTTCTGCTATTCATGTGCAACGCTCCGGGAAAAATCACAGCAAGGGCAGGGTGTAGCTGACGATAAAGCGGTTCTGGTCGATATCGCTGCCGCTGCCATTGCTGCGATACGTGCCATTGCGCCATTTCACTTCAAGGTTCTTCAGGGCACCGCTCTGGAACACGTAGCCGATATCGGTGTTGCGCTCCCACTCGGTACCTTCCAGGGTTCGGGTACGCACGAAGTTGTCACCCTTGAGGTAGCGGGTCATGAAGGTCAGGCCGGGGATGCCGAGGGCGGCGAAGTCATAGTCGTAGCGGGCCTGCCAGGACTTTTCCTCGGGGTTGGCGAAGTCCGGCGAGATCATCACGTAGTTGACGAGGTAGGAGTCGGTACCGTCCAGGTGGGGGAAGCCGGTGGTGCCTTTCATGCGCTGGTAGGCGGCGCCGAACGAGTGGCCGTGGAGGCTGTAGGTGAACTTGGCACCGAAGGCCTGGTTGTCGATGTTGCTGTTGCCTTCTTTGCTGGAGTCGGCGTAACGCAGGTCGGTCTTGAACGACTGCGCGTCACCCAGTGGCAGGGTATGGACCAGGTTGAAGATGTGTTGCTTGTAGTTGTTCTCGAGGTTGGCGTAGTGGTAGCCGGTGACCAGGGTTTTGGTCCAGCTGTAGCTGGCACTGGCGAAGTCGAATTTATCGCTGGGCACGGCACCCTTGATGCCTTTGCCGTCGACTTCGATGTCTGCATGGCCGCTGTCGTTACGCAGGGTGTTGCTGGTCAGGCGCCCGGCATCGAAGGTCAGGCCGGCGATGTCCTGGCTGGTCAATTGAGTGCCGCGAAAGGTCTGGGGCAGCAGCCGGCCATCGTTGGGCAGTACGGTCGGCAGCTTGGGGATCAGCGTGCCGAATTTGAGCACGCTTTTGGAGATCCGCGCCTTGGCGGTGGCGCCCATTCGACTGTAGCTGTCCGGTGCGCCATCCTCGCCCACGGGAAGCAGGCCGGTGTTTTGGCGGTCGGGGCTTGAGTCCAGTTTCAAACCCTGCAGGCCAATGGCATCGAGGCCAAAGCCCACCAGGCCTTCGGTGTAACCCGACTGGTAATTGAGGATCAGCCCTTGGGCCCACTCATCGCGTTTGGACTGGCTCGCGTTGGGCTGGCGGTAATCGCTGTTGAAGTAGAAGTTGCGAAATTCGAGGTCGGCCTTGCTGTCTTTGAAAAAGTCAGCTTCGGCAAAGGTTGGGAAGGCGAGGGTCAAACCGAGGGTGGCCGAAGTCAAGCCCAGGGTAATGGGGGATTTGTTCATTGTTATTCCCGTTGTCTGCTGCTTATTTTTAGAATTATCTGGCCGGACGGCGACAGGGAGACGCGTCCGGCTTGCGCAGGCTAACGAGTTGTATTGCAGATTGAAAATATATAGAAAGTGTTGATGCGAGACGAAAAAAGTATGAAGCGGACGCCCGATTTTTCAGGCACTGAAGGGCCAATGTGGGAGCGGGCTTGCTCGCGAAAGCGGTGGATCAGTCAATACATCCGGTGACTGTCACACCGCATTCGCGAGCAAGCCCGCTCCCACACAAGCCCGCTCCCACATTTTGATCTGCGCTTTAGTGCATCTTGCTGTGATCCATGGTTTCCGTTGCATTCAACGCACGGGCTTGGGCTTTCACTTCGATCGACTGCTTTTCACCCTTGGCATTTTCCACGGTGACGGTCAGCGGCACCTGGTCGCCTTCCTTGATCTGGGCGGTGAGGTCGATCAGCATCACGTGATAGCCATCCGGGTCGAGCTTGACCGCCTTGCCCGCGGGCAATGGCACCGAATCCACCGGGCCCATGCGCATCACGTCGTCCTTCATGGTCATCTCATGGATCTGCACGGTCTTGGCGACCGGCGACGCCACGCTGAGCAGTTTGCTGTCGCTGTCGGCGGTAACGGTCATGAACGCGCCGCTGGACGGCTGGCCCGGTACCGAAGCGCGTACCCAGGCGTCGGTGACCACTGCCTGTGCACTGGCGTGGGCGGCGAGGCCCAGCAGGGAGAGACCGAGGGCGAAGCGCTTGAGGTGTTGAACGGCAGTCATTAGCAGACCTCCATGACGGTGAGCAGGTCTTCTGCGCACTCTTTGGCGTTAAGCGAGGCAGACAAGCCCAGGCGCAGGGTGCCCCGGGTGTCGAACACAAAGCTGGTGGCGGTGTGGGAGAGGGTGTAGCTGTCGCCGGCGGGGATCTTTTCATAAAAGATTCCGAATTCCTTGGCGGCCACGGCGATTTCTTCCGGGGTGCCGTACAGCGCCTGGAAGCTGGGGTCGAAGGCCTTGACGTAGGCGTCGAGTATCTTGGGCGTGTCGCGTTCCGGATCCAGGGTGATAAACACCACCTGCATGATCTTGCCGTCGCGGCCCATCAGTTTTTTCGCCTGGGCCATGCGCGCCAGTGTGGTCGGGCACACGGCCGGGCACTGGGTGAAGCCGAAGAACACCACCGGCATCAAGCCACGGAAAGAGCTCAAGGTGACGGTCTCGCCGTCGGTGTTCTTGAGCTTGAAGGTACGGCCCATGATCTTGTCGCTCAGATCCTTGCCGTACTTGAAGTTCAGTTTCGGGCTGTTGTCACAGCCGGCCAGCAGGCCCAGGCCCAGCAATCCCATGCCGGAGAGGACTTTGCGGCGGGTGAATAACGTACTCATCAACTGTGCATCCTGTGAAGCGCCTGGGTACCACGAAGCGTTAAATCAGGCGAGGAGAGCGTGGCATTCTAACAACCCGGGCCTCTGGGCGTAATCTGCGACGTTCTGTCACAGGCCCTGCCGGGCAAGACCAAATGTGGGAGCTGTCGAGCTTGAGCGAGGCTGCGAAGGGATCGGCTCGGTATTCTTGCAAGACCGTGGCGCCTGCATCGCAGCCTCGCTAAAGCTCGACAGCTCCTACAGGGGGAATGGTAAAGTCGCCGCCATGAAACTCTCCCGCCCGGACCGTTCACTCATTGCCTGGACCCTGTATTTTTGCGTCCTGTTCAATGTGTTCGTCTGCGGTTTGGGCCATGGGCAGATGATGGGGCTTGAGCTCAATGGCCTGGGCGGTCAGTTCTGTTCAAGCCTGGGCACCAAGGCGCCGGCCTCGGATACC
This sequence comes from Pseudomonas sp. GP01-A4, assembly GCF_058780865.1. Taxonomy (NCBI): domain Bacteria; kingdom Pseudomonadati; phylum Pseudomonadota; class Gammaproteobacteria; order Pseudomonadales; family Pseudomonadaceae; genus Pseudomonas; species Pseudomonas sp. GP01-A4. The sequence continues at coordinate 117,525 of NZ_JBYSWF010000008.1, read as the reverse complement.
GGCCTGGGCAATCCGACGGCCAGCAGCTGGTCGAACTTCTTCGCCTGCCCGGTGTGCTCCGCGGTGACCCTGGGCATCGTCTTCCTGTTTTGCCTGGCCTGGCTGTTGGGCCTGGGGCAAAAGCCGCGCCCGGCCCATGAGCGGCGCAACAAGGCCCCTCCACGGTATTCCTGGCCCTCGGCCAACCCTCGCGCTTCCCCTGCATTCTGACGTGTGCCCCGGGCTTCCTGATACCAGGAGGCGTTCTATCGTCACGAGTGTGAGTGCGTTCCATGAGCTCTATCCTGCCTTCCGGCGCTGCCCGTCTGGTCAGCAAGGCGTCGCGCCGTCCGTCCCGCAGCGACGTGTTGCTACCGTCTGTCGAATACCCGAGTAACGCCCGCTGTTTCGTCCACCTGGATGCACGGTTGCTGCCGTACTGGCACACCTTGTTCGACATCTGCCCCGGTTTGCTCAAGCTCGACCCGCCGGAGGGCTTAAACCTGTTTCGCAGCTTCATGACCTGGGCTTACCGCAACCGTCCCTCCCTGGACTGGACCTACCATGTAAACGTGTGCCGTTGGCTGCTCGGTTCGGTGTATCGCACGCAGATCGATGAAGAGCCCATCGAAGCATTCATGACGGCGGCTGTGGCCCGTTGGGTCAGCGATGACACCAGCCAGGCCCGGGGCCTGGTCCTGGCCTGGCAAGGTTCATCCCTGCAAGTGGTGGACTGGAAGCAGGGCAGCGGCGTACCGCTGCAGAACTTGCCGCCGCTGCCCGGAGATTTCGCCTGGTGCGCGCTGGATAGCCAGGGAAGGTTCAGCGGGTGGTTGCCGGTGCCTTGAGGTTCCGCTCGATCCACTGGGCAACAACGGTTACCGGATCTAAAAGTTTGCCTTGTGTAAGTTAAAGCGCTCACCGTATTATCCAAGTGTATTCTTGGTTATATGCCAAGAGCCTGATTTGCCCTACAGCAGACAAGGAGGTTTGGATGAGCGTCGAGCTATGGTTGCCGGGAGTTACCGCAGGGCTGTTCCTTATCACTCAGGCCCTGGGTTTGAGTGTCTGGCTGACCCTCGCCGTGGTCAACAACTTGCAGGCATTTCGCAGCTCGGTCGGTGCGGTGGGCGCGACCATGGCCATGGCGCCACTGCACCAGGCTCCGGCCATCGACATACCCCTGTTAAGGCGCGCTGTGCGTTCCCACCACCTGCATCAATTGGCACTGCTGATTGTGTTGGCGCTGCAGGTGATCGCGGCAGTGGCGGCATGGACCGGCAGCTACCAGTTGGTCCTCGGTGATGGCCTCTCGGCCGCGCGGCCATGGCTCAATCTCGCCCTCAGCGGCTTCTCGGCTTTCGTTTTCGCGATGCTGCTGGGTGGCTTGTGGTTTGGCTACTGGATTCGCCAGGAGGGCTTGCAACTGACGCACTTGGTGCTGGCGATCTGGGCGCTGTTGGCGTTCGCTCTGTTCAACCTGCAATGGGCCTGACTTCGGCCTGAGGCTGCGATGGACTGCGCAGCAATGGTGAGTCCTGAACCGTTGGTGTATCCGGGACACTGCGGCGCTGGAATTACGGTTGCTGCGCAGCCCATCGCAGCCTCTTTCTTACGGGTGGCGGGGCTGGATGCTGTAGGCGCAGCGTCGATCCCCAGAGATCAAATGCTCGCAGCGTTCCACCACATTCTCATCGCCCAGCGCAGCCTGGAAAATCTGCAACTCCGAGCGGCAGAAACCCTGGCATTTGCGGGCGGCCACGCAGATCGGGCAGTGGTTTTCCACCAGTAGCCAGCCTTCGTCCAGCGGCTCCATCTGCGCCATGTACCCGGCGCGCTCACGAATCTGCACCAGGATCGCGACTTTCTCCTGCAAGCTCGATGCGGCGGAGCAGGCCTGGATGTATTCGTGCTTGGCGGTCGCCTCCATGCTGGCGATGACTTTTTCCACGCCTTCACTGCCAAAAATCCCTTCGATGGACTCGATCAGGTGCAAGGTCAGTACGCTGTGGGAATCGGGGAATTTGCTTTGGGCGGTTTCGGTCAATGTCCACTTCAACGAGGGCCGGCCGGCACCCGAGATGGGGGCCGATACTCCGACGATCAGCTGCGCGACCTGCAACTTCTGGATTTGCTGGCGGGCGGCTTCGGAGGTGATGTCCAGCAGCGCAGCCAGGTCCGTGGTTTTCAGTGGGCCACGGGTCTTGAGCAGGAACAGGATGCGGTCCCCGGTGGATGCCTGGCTGTCGTCGGTGGGTGTGGCGTTCATAGATCGGGAATAACCATGGAAGTGACCGGCTCATTTGACCACAGCACGCATGTTGAGGCACCCCTTGATGCGCCTGAAGGTACGGTTCCAGTTGATTTGTATCGAAAGCATTCTGCTGGCCCATTACGCATTTTTCCCTCGCTACTATCGGCCGCCTGCCCAACCCACGAGGGAAAAGGAATGAGTGAGACCCCCGATAGCCTGAACACACCACCCGAGGGATACAGCGACTGGCTGACTGATCTCAAGAGTCGAATCCACTGCGCCCAGCAACGTGCCACCCTGGCGGTAAACCGCGAGTTGGTGTTGCTGTATTGGCAAATCGGCCAGGATATTCTGACCCGGCAGGCACGGCAGGGCTGGGGGACCAAGGTGATTGAGCGGCTGGCGCAGGATTTGCGTTCAGCGTTTCCGGAGATGAAAGGTTTTTCGCCGCGTAACCTGAAGTACATGCGTGCATTTGCGGAGGCGTGGCCGGACTCCGAATTTGTGCAACAGGCTGCTGCACAATTGCCCTGGGGCCATAACCTGGTGTTGCTGGACAGGCTGCCCGGGCCCGAAACCCGTCGCTGGTACATTGCCCAGGCCATCGAGCACAACTGGTCGCGCAACATCCTGGTGATGCAAATCGAGGGTCGCTTGCTGGAGCGCAGCGGCAATGCGGTCAGCAACTTCGAGGGGCTGCTACCCAAGGCGCAATCCGACCTGGCTCGCGAATCGCTTAAGGATCCTTACCGTTTCGACTTCCTGGGCCTGTCCCTTGACGCGCAGGAACGTGAAATCGAAAACGCCCTGGTCAAACATGTCACCGATTTTCTCCTGGAGCTGGGCGCCGGTTTTGCCTTCGTGGGTCGGCAGGTGTTGCTGGACGTGGGAGGCGAGGAGTTTTTCGTCGACCTGCTGTTTTATCACCTCAAGCTGAGGTGCTACGTGGTGATCGAACTCAAGGCCGGCAAATTCAAACCCGACCATCTGGGGCAGCTGGGCTTTTACCTCGCGGCGGTAGATGCCCAGCTCAAGCACCCACAGGACAGCCCCACCATCGGCCTGCTGCTGTGCAAGAGCAAGAACGAAGTAGTGGCCGAATACGCCCTGCGTGACAGTTCGCGCCCCATTGGTGTTGCCGAGTATCAACTGGTGGAATCACTGCCTGCAGAGCTGCAAACCAGCCTGCCGAGCATCGAACAGATTGAGCGTGAGCTGGCAAGTGATCGCCCTTCCATGGCGAGTGCTTCGTAGGACAGTGCCGACAGACTGGACATTGGCAATCGCGTCGGCACAATAAGCGCCTTGAAAGGAACTCACCCTAGGAAAGCCATGGCCCGCCGTATTCATTCTGCCTATCCAATGTTGTTGCTCACTGGCGTGCTGATGGGCGCGGGGATGCCTGCCAATGGCGCGTCCTTTGATTGTAAAAAGGCCTCCACCACGGTGGAAAAGGCCATTTGCACCAGTCCCGAACTAAGCGAACTCGACAGTACGCTGGGGGTGTATTACAGCCAGGCGATGGCCAAGCTGGCACCCGAGCAGCGCGACGAATTGCGCCGTGGCCAGCGCGCCTGGCTGCAGACTCGCAACGCATGTACCAGTGAACCGGAACAACTGCCCGGCTGCCTGCAATCCCAACTGAGCCAGAGAGTGGTCGAGGTGGGTACGATCACCCACAAGGACACGGCAGCCGTTGACGCAATCATCGCCAGTATTCCCTACCATCCGGCACAAGCGGCAGAAGGGCTCAGGCGGTATCCGATGAACGACCTGGCTGCTGCCTGGCTGGTCTACCTGCAGCGTTTTGAGCCTGACAGTGGCGTGACGGAGAATGAGGCCGAGGAGAATCGCAAGCAGGTTCTCGTAGCACTCAAGGAAGACAGTTTTCCCTGGTCGATCTGGCAGGACCTGCAGAATGATCCTGCTGTCAGCCGTGACCGGGTGATGTTGACCTTGCTGCGCATGATGATCGAGCGCCAACAGTATGAGATGTACGCCGACCAACGCCCGTATGTGCACTGTTTCGTTTTCAGCCGGCAGGGTGAGGTCGCGTATGAGTCGTTCGGGTCGTTGTACGGCTCCACCCGCGACAGCTTTGCGCCGATTTGTGCCCCTCAGGGTGATCTGTTTGCACAGCCGGCCTGGAAGCGGCTGGACGATTCGTTTACCGAGCCTTTGTCCACTGCATCGCAGAACGAAGGCACCATCCGCTTTGCCAGCTACGCCGACTGGAACACGCTTTCCCTCAAGGCCACCGCGTCGCCTCGGCTGTTTCTCCATCCAGGCGCCGCAGGCAAGACCCAGGATCCTGAATTAACGCTGCGCAACTGGGGCGCTGATAAACAATGGCCCGCCAAGCAACGCCAGCAGGCGCTGGCGGCCATTGAACCGGCGCGCCAAGTCACGAGCGAATGGTTGCAGCGCGAGCGGGGCTTCTCTGCTGTTGATGCCCGGCAAGCGTCCCGGGAAATCGTTCGGCAGTGGTTGAACTTGCGCCTGGACTTTATCGGTGGCCCAAGCGAGCTCTAATTTCTCAACTTCCCGATGCAGGAACGGTTTTCTTGCCGCTCTTGTTGGCGGGATGCTGGGTCGAGGTGCCTTTGTGGCGGATGCTCTTCACGCTTTTTGACGGCGCGGGTGCTTTGGTTTCAGCGCCCTTGTTGCCGCTGCTATCGGCCCCTGAAGGGCTGCTGGGATAGGTGCCGGGTGGCAGCGCCGAACCGGGTGGGCTGTTGCCGCTCAAGGCGGGTGCCTCGGGGGCGGTGTTGTCGCCGAAGGCTGCGTAGGCGGGGGCATACAGAACGAGCGTCAAGCTGGCGGCGAGTACGATCCTTTGGGAAATGCTGGTCTTCATGACTCAATCCCTCTTGGCGATTGGGACCGAAGCCCGGACCACATCCGGGCTTCGGCGACGCCTCAATCAAGACTTCTTGGAGCCTGGGGCGTGGCCATGAGCCCCGCCTTTTTTGCCCGCTTCAGAAGCCTTTGCGCGGTCATTGGCGACATTGCCGCCTGAACCCTGGCCGCCGCTTTTACGCGTGGTTTCTTGCTGATCCTTGTGACCAGCGCCTGAGGTGGTTTTTCCACTGTTAGCCATTTTCAAAACCCTCAATGATGAGCGAATCAATGGTGTTGCCTAATTGGGAATCCGCCAGCCAAATCAAAGTTTGAAAAAGTTTCCAGCCATGCGACGAATGGACATCACGCCGCCATTGGCTTGGCCCCAGGCGCCTTCTTGTGCGCGGCTTTCATCGCTTCCATCTCTGCTCCAAGCTCTTCGAGCAATGCCTTGCCCAGCAGCTTCCTGGCCTGCGGGAACATCTCGCTTTCTTCTTCCTCGATGTGGTGTTCCAACAGTTCCTTGACCACTTTGACTCGCCCGGAAAACTCGGTCGTGGAGGGTGAGGTCTGCTTCAGGTCTGGCAGTACGAGGGAGTCGACGGTGCGGTGTTCTTCCTTGGCTTCGTGGTACATGATTTCCTGATCCTTGCCCCCAGCCTTGCGAAAAGCCGGATAGAGGATTTCTTCCTCAAGGCGGGTGTGAAGGCTGATTTCCATTTCCAGTTTCGCCAGTAGCTCGGTGCGCTTTTTGACGCCGCGTTCAGTAGACTCACTCAGCTGGTTCAGGATGGCTTTGACGCGTTCGTGGTCGGCCTTGAGAAGATCAATGGCATTCATGGGTGACACCTCACGGGTAGCGAAAGGGCGGGTCGAATTGCCCGCCTGTGCAGACCTCTACAGCATGAGTTGTACCAAGTTGAACAAAATATTTATCTGCTTATAAAATAATAGGTTATGTGCGATAAAAAGCGGCTCTGGTCGTGCAGGTTGCACGGTCGAGTGGTGGCTTGCATGCATTAAACAATGCCTAGCCGCCGCTGACTTTCCAGTGCTTGATGTCGTCGGCAAACACGATCTGCTCGACCTCATGGGCAATCCCGTAGGCCAGTGACTCGTGGGCGGCGATGACTTTTTCCTCGGCCGAGAGGCACTTGAAAATATCCAGGTGGGTTTCGGCGCTGGCGGTTTCCAGTTCGTAGATTTTCACGTAGCGCGCCAGGTCGTTGTCCAGGCTCGACAGGTATTCCCGCAGGCGCTGGTGGTCTACCGAGTTCTGGTTGAAATACCAGTTCATCGGATGGATCAGGAAGCGCGAGTGTGGCGTGGTGATCCGGCGGTTTGCCGCCAGGAACATGATGATGCCCATGGACTCGATATTGCCCGCATTGATCGCACACAGCGGCACCGGCAGGGACTTGAGGAAGGTGTAGAGGGTAAAACCGAAATTGGTGCTGCCGCCGGTGGTCGACAGGTTCAACAGCAACGAACTGGCGCCTTGCTCGATGGCGTCCAGGCAGCAATCCCGAAAGCGCTCGGTGGTGCCCTGATCGATCTGGCAGTGAAAGTGGATGATGTGCTCGGTCATCCCGGGCCTCCGAGGGGTAAAAGGTAGTGTCCATTTGAGTCTAGAAGGTTACGGCCCGTGTGCCGCAACCGTCGGGCGAGAGCCATCCGTTGCAATTTTAATGAACCCTCGGGCGCGTTGCTTGACCTAACGCATACGACCTCAGGAGGATGAATCATGCAAATCGAATATGTCTGGATTGGCTTGGCGGTGATTCTGGTGCTGCTGGAACTGTGGGCGATCAACAGCGTTCTGCGCAGTGGCAGTGGCTGGGAGACCAAGGGGTTATGGCTGGTGGTACTGATCTTCATGCCGCTGTTGGGGCTGATCCTCTGGGCGCTGTTTGGACCCAAGGGTGTGAACCGGGCGACACATGCCACTGAGCATGGCAAAGGCTAAGACAGAATCGAAAAAAAACAGGCGCCCGAGGGCGCCTGTTTGCATTGGCGGGCGTCAAGCCGCCAGTGTCTTGGCAATGGCCTCATTGAACGCCGGCAAGTCGTCGGGCGTGCGCGAGGTAATCAGGGTCCAGCCATTGGCCGGGCATTCCTTCACCTGCGTATCCACCCAGTTTGCTGCGCCGGCATTGACCAAGTCAGTGCGCACGCTTTTGTAGGAGGTGAGGGTCTTGCCGCCGATCACGCCGGCATCAATCAGGGCCCAAGGGCCATGGCAGATGGCGGCTACGGTTTTCCCGGCCTTGACGAAGTCATTGATCAGCCGCAGTGCATCGGCGTCCTGGCGCAGGGTGTCGGCATTGACGGTGCCCCCGGGGATGACCAGTGCATCGAAGTCACTGCCGTGCAGGTCCGAGAGCTTGGCGTCGGACTCTACCGTCCTGTCTTTCTCGGTGTCCTTGAGAAAGGTCTGGGTGCTGCCACCTTTGCTGGAGCCGTGGGTCACCGTGGCGCCGAAACCACGCAGGGCTTCCAGCGGCTTGAGCAACTCGTCGCGCTCGATACCGGTGTTGGAGGTGATGATCAGAATCTTCTTGCCGTGCAGTTGCGAACTCATGGTCGAGTGTCTCCTGAGTGGGTCAATGGTTAATTGGCGTGCTGGGACTGCAACTCCTTGGCCATCTTCAGATGGGTTTCGAGAGTCGGCAGGGTCTTCTCGGCAAAAGCCTTCAGTTCGGCGTTATCCGAGGAGGCGGCTTCTTTTTTGAACAGGGCCACGGTGTCTTCGTGGGCCTTTACCTGGTTGTCGGCGTAAGCCTTGTCAAAGGACTCTTCACGGATTTCCAGGATCATTTTCTTGGCCTTGTCGGTGAGGCTGGCATCGTCGGGCACCTTGATGTCGAGCTTCGTCGCCAGGGCCGTCAGCTCCTGGTTGGCCTTGGTGTGGTCGGTGATCATGTGCTGGGCAAACGCCTTGATATCAGCGGCACCGCTCTTTTCCAGCGCCAGTTTGCCGGCTTCTACTTCGGTGATGCCGCCCTGGGCTGCGGCGTCAACGAAGTCATTGGAAGTGGCGGCCATGGCCACACCCATCGAGCCCGCGGCCAGCGCGAAGGTCAGTCCCATTTGTTTCATCAGCAAGTGCTTCATGATGCTTCTCCTGAAGAGTGGCGCGATGCCGTTACCTGACTGTTGAGGGGGGGCAGCGCAAAAGGTTTAAATTAATTTGCCCCATTTTTCGGCGCGTACACCCGAGGCAATTTCCTTGAACTATCGAAAAGCCTTGGGCTCTGCTGCATAACGGCTCCGCGCTGGAGCCTGACCTTTGAACCGCAGGAGAATCCCCATGGGCACTGAAAAAACCGCCGACAAAACCCCTGATGCGATCAGCTCTGAACAGGCGCAGAAAGGTCGCCAGGCTGCCGACCAGGACAGCTCTTTACAGCGTCCCAATCCCAAGACAGAAACCATCGATAAGGTGATCACGCCGACGTCCATCAAGGACACACAACGGCAAACCGAGCATATCAACGAGCAAGCCGCCAAGGCCGAGCGCAAGCTGGGTCGGTGAAGAACGGAGGCAGTCATGGGGCGATCCATCAGCGCCGGGGAACTGGGTATTGAGCTCAAGCCCGGTGATGACAACGCACTGTTCAAGTGGTTTGTCGCCAGCTTCCTGATGGGCAAGCGCATTCAGGCGCAGATCGCGGCGCAGGCCTATCAGGTGATTGTGGTGAAGCATGGCCGGGACACCCCGCGCAAACTGCAACACTGCACCTCTCGCGAACTGGTGGCCATGCTTGGTGAGGCGCATTACGTGCGTTACGACGAAAGCACCGCGCAACGCCTGCTCGACCTCAGCAGCAAGTTGAATGCGGAGTACGCGGGCAAGATCAGCCATATCCACGATGCCAGTGCCGACCGTGGGGAGTTTGAAAAACGCTTGAATGCGTTCGAGGGCGTCGGGCCGAAGACGGTGGAGATTTTCATGAGGGATGCGGCGTCGGTGTTGTTCTGATGCCGATTTTTCTCGGTTGTGCCGGTTGGAGCCTGCCTCGTGAGCAATGGCCACGGTTTCCCCGGCAGGGCACTCATCTGCAACGTTATGCCGCGTGCTTGAATGCGGTTGAAATCAACAGCTCCTTCTACCGTCCCCATCGCCCGCAGACCTACGCACGATGGGCGCAGTCAGTGCCGTCGGGCTTTGGTTTTTCGGTCAAGCTGCCACGGCACATCACCCATGAATTACGTCTGCGTGACTGCGATACGGCATTGGATGAGTTCCTTGCACAGTGCCTGCAATTGGGCGACCGCCTGGGCTGCCTGCTGGTGCAATTGCCGCCTTCTTTAAGCTACGACCCGATCATTGCCGGCGGCTTTTTCACAGCCTTGCGTCAACGCTTCGCTGGCCCTGTGGTGCTTGAGCCGCGGCACGCCAGCTGGGTGCAGGCCGACAGGCTTTTGCAGGATTACCAGATAGGACGGGTCGCCGCCGACCCACCGGTGATCGCTGATGGGGATGTACCGAAAGGCTGGCAAGGCGTGCGTTATTGGCGCCTGCATGGTTCGCCGCGTATCTATCACAGCGCTTACGAAACCGAGCGTTTGTGCGCGCTGGCCGAGGTATTGAGAGCCTCCCTGGAGGAGGGCATTCCGACCTGGTGTATTTTCGATAATACGGCCAGCGGTCATGCGCTGGTCGATGCGCTTGCCCTTCAAGCGATGCTTGCCCCTCAGGCATCCACTTGCATCACCTCCAGCCCCAGGCATTCATAAGCCTCGACGCTGCCCGGCGGCACGTGCCACTCGGTAATCAGGGTATGAATGCGGCTGCACGGTGCCACTACGAATGGCTCCACGGCGCCCAGCTTGTCGGCCAGGGTGACGGCCACCACGTGGGAGGCGCTGTCGAGCATAGCCTGTTTCACCGCCACTTCCTCGAAGTGCAACGAGCTGATACCGACCTGTGGATGCAGTGCGCACACACCCGTGAACAGCAGGTCGGCCTTGATGCCCTGGATCAGCCGCAATGCTTCATGCCCGCTGGCGGCCATGGTCACCGGGTTGAGTTGGCCACCGGCAAGGATCACCGTCACATTGGGATGTTCGGACAACGCGATGGCAATCATCGGTGAGTGCGTGACGGCGGTCAGCTTGATGGAATGCGGTAGTGACTGGGCGATTTGCAGCGTGGTGGTACCGGAGTCGAACAGCACGATCTGGCCGTCCTCCACGCGATCGGCGGCGAGTTGCGCCAGGTGGCGTTTGGTCGCGGTGGTTTCGCCAAACCGGGTGAAGAAATCCTTGCCGGTGTCCTTGGGCCGTGGCAGCGCACCTCCATGCACGCGTTGCAGCAGACCGGCGGAGGCCAGTTCGCCAAGGTCGCGGCGAATGGTGTCCTGGGAAACGGCGAAATGCTCCACCAACTCCGAGGCAGTGACTTTACCGTCGCGCTCCAGCAGCAACAGGATTTTCTGTTTGCGCAGGGAGGGCAGGTCGATGGCAGCATGGGTGTTATGCATGTTTTTGCTCGTTGATGCGTGTTTATGCGAGATTAATCAGCATTAGGCGCAAACGCAATGGGTTGGGGTGTCGGTGATGCCCTGCCGAGTGAGCTGAGCACCATGGAAAAACCACACCCGGTCCGGTACCGAACCCCATGTTTCGATTCGCGAAGTGATGCAGGAGATTTTGCTGCCGCCAAGCTTTCCAACAGGGCATTACTGAGCAAAAAAATCGTAAAAAAGTAAAAAGAGTTGTCCACGAAAACCGTGGGTATCTCTGTGGATAACTTCGCTTGAGCCCGGCGGGTATGGCGATTTAACCTGCGGTTAATATTTGATCAGTCACTGTTTATGGCCAGTATGGGCAGGCTTTGCGCCTTGACAGGCACCGGCGAAACCGGTGCCGAAATGCATATTTACGAGTCGTTCGGGCGCCCGCTGGAGGGCCCGGCAACCTGAGTGGCGCGCTTCGATTGCATCAGGCTGTCCAACGCCTGGCGATAACTGCTGCCGGCCAGTCGCATGCTGTCGTTATGAGTGGCACCGGGTACCAGCAACAGGTGTTTCGGCTGTTGGGCGGCGTCAAACAGTTGCTGGCTGAACCGCGGTGGCACGAAGGCATCGGCGAGCCCGTGAACCACCAGCAGCGGCATGTGGATATCAGCGATCTTGTCAATGGAATCGAACTTCTGCGACAGCAGCCAGCGCACCGGCAATGACGTATTGGCTACTGCTGTGGCCACATCTGCCAGGGAGGTAAAGGTGGACTCGATGACCAGTCCGCGCACTGGCGGCGGCACCTGATTGTTCGCTGCCTGCTTGCCCAGTTCCACCGCGAGGTCGATGGCCACCGCGCCACCCAGGGAGTGCCCGTAGATGAGGCGCTTGGCAGGATCGGGTTGCAGCACCTGGAAGCGTTCCCAGGCAATGCGCGCGTCTTCGTACACGCTGGTTTCCGACGGCAGGTCGCCTCGACTCTGGCCGAAGCCGCGGTAGTCGATGGCCAGTACGGAAAAGCCCAGGGCCCGCAGCTGTTCGATGCGAAACAGTTGGCCAGTGAGGTTCCAGCGCACGCCGTGCAGGTAGAGAATTGCCGGCGCGTCCTTCTGTGCCGCTGGCCACCACCAGCCATGAATATTCTGCCCTGCCTTGAAACTCGCGGGTTTCAGGTCGAATTCCTGCACATCACGCGGCAACCCGCTGTACCAGCTGGCAGTGCCTGGCTCCACGCGAAACAGCAACTCGCGTTCCTTGTGTTGCAGCACGGCGCAACCCACGGGCAGGCCGATGATCAGGGCGGCCATGCACAGCAGGGGAAACCAGCGCAGGCCGAGACGGGACAGAAAACGTGAAGACATGAAGGTTCCAGGACACAGGCGAAGCACGGGTTTTAACAGATGCCCTGGCCGCGCAGGAAATATTCAGACGGTCGTCACCGGACATTGCTTGCAAAGTATTACATCGCCTCGTCCAGCAGAGAAAAGAAGTGCCCGGCCAAGGGGGAAGAATTGCTGGTGTTCCAGTTTAGATAGAGCCCGATGCTGGAGGACGCGGCGGTGAGGGGCACAAACGCCACTTTGTCACGGGGCATCGAACGGGCAATGGACTGCGGCACCAGCGCCACACCAAACCCGCACGCCACCAGGCCAATCAGGGTGGGTAATTGATCGGCTTCCTGGACCACCCTTGGAGAGAAGCCCGCGGCCTCGCATAAAGCGATCAACTGGTGGTGATAGCCACTGCCCAATGCCTGGGGCGTGAACACAAAATCGGCGCCGGCAAAGTCCTTCAGCTCGATAGCGACGTCATCCGCATTCGGATGGTCTGCGGGCAGCGCCAGCAGGATCGGTTCATCCAGCAGCAGCCGGGATTCGATGTTATCTGCCTGGCCTGGCAGGTAGCGCAAAAAAGCGATATCGGTATCACCACTCAACAAGGCCTTGGCCTGGTTGGCAGAGGGCATTTCCTTGATCACCAACTGAACCCTGGGGAACGCCAGGCGAAACTGCCTGAGGGTATCCAGCAACCACGGATAGCCGGTGATCGACACCGAGGTGATGGTGAGTGTGCCGGCGGTTCCCTGGGACACCTGCCGGGCTTGCTCAATGCCTTGCTGCAATTGCCCGAGGACGGTGTAGGCCGTCTGAAGAAACGCCGCCCCGGCTGGCAGCAGCTTCACGCCACGACGGTCACGCTGCAGCAGGGCAAACCCCAACTTTGCCTCCAGGCGATTGATCGCCTGGCTCAACGCTGGCTGCGCCATATGCAGGCGCTCCGCGGCCTGGTGAAAGTGCAGCGCTTCGGCAACGGCAACGAACTGGCGCAACAGGCGGGTTTCGATCATCTGGGCTGTTCCTTCAGGTAGATGGCGGTGTGGGGCTTGATACGGCGCAGGTATCAATATCGCTGTTTTTCAGTATTAAACAGGACGGCCACGGGTTGTTAGGGTGGAGTGCCTATCAGGAGAACGCGACGATGGACTTTACAGGTAAAACCGCAATCGTGACCGGTGCCGCCCGTGGCTTGGGGTTCAGCTATGCGCGTGAGTTGGCGCGACTCGGCGCGCAGGTGGTAATCAGTGATGTCGGTGCCGACACCCTCGGCGATGGGGCTGATCCCCAGGTGGTACAGGCGGCCGCGCTGGCGCTGCAGGGTGAAGGCCAGCGGGTGGTTGGCCACGCGGGTGACCTGTCCGGCGAAGCGGGGTGTCGAGCGCTGATCGAGTGCGCCATCACGCATTTCGGGCAGCTCGATATCCTGATCCACAATGCTGGCTGGGTCGGCTATCAGCCCATCGAGGCCGCCGACGAGGCTTTCATCCGGCGGGCCATGGACGTCAATGTCTATGCACCGATCTGGCTGTGCAAACACGCGTGGCAGCACCTCACGCGATCTGCCGCACCCCGCATTGTGCTGACCACCTCCGACCGTGCGATGTATACGCGCTACGTCCAGCCGGGCCTGGCGGCCTACAGCGCGGGGAAGATGGCGCAACTGGGGATCATGAATGCCTTGAGCGGGGAAGGGGCGGAGGCCGGGATCCTGGTCAATGCCATCTCACCCGTGGCCAAGACCCGCATGTGGGGCGTGACCGGCGAGCCGAACAACCTCAAGCCGGAATGGGTCACGCCTGGGGTGATCTTCCTGGCTTCGGCAGCGTGCCAGGACAGCGGCTATATCCTGCGTGCCAGCAACGGTCAGTTCACCGCCACGCGGTTCGCTGAAAATCCGGGGGTCGAGTATCCGGTTGACCTGGCGCGGGTCAACGCCTCGGACGCTGCGCAAGTCGCCGCGTTATGGCAAGCCATCAAGGACTGTTGACGGTCACGCCAGGTAAAGCGTCAGGCCCTGAGCTTCGTAGGGTTGCAGCAGGGCACGCGGCGTACTGGCCAATGCGACGATCGCGCTGACGTGTGCCAGCTCCACCACCTGGTAGGGCGACGCGGTGTTGAGCTTTTCCGAGGTGGCCAGCACGATGGTTTCTGCGGCCGCGTGACACAACGCGCGCTTGACCACTGCCTCTTCATAATCGCCGGTAGACAGGCCGGCATTCGGGTGCACGCTGCACACCCCCATGAAATACAGGTCGGCATTGACCCGGCCGATGGCCTCCAGCGTGGCCGCCCCCACCCCCACCAGTGAGTGGCGAAACAGCCGCCCGCCGAGCATGATCACTTCAATCTGCGGATGATCCACCAGGGCCATGGCAATCGACGGACTGTGGGTGACCACGGTGGCATTCAGGTCCGCCGGCAAGTGATGGGCCAGTTGCAGGCACGTGGTACCGCCATCGATAAACACCACCTGGCCGGGCTGCACAAGTTGCGCAGCCGTCCGGCCAATGGCGATTTTTTCCTCGGGTACCAAGTGTTCCCGAACCGAAAAATCAGCCATCGCGGGGGATGCCGGCAAGGCGCCGCCGTGCACCCGCAGCAGCAAACCTTCCTTGGCCATTTCCCGCAGGTCACGCCGAATAGTGTCCTCGGAAACCTCCAGTGCCTGGCTCAACTCCTTGGCAATCAGCCGGCCGTCGCGGTGCAGCGTATCCAGCAGGTGTTGTTTACGTTGTTGGGTCAGCATCGGAAGCTTCCTGCACGTTTTTTCTTGACTGTGCACGATTTTGCACGACATGCTGAATAACACAAGACAAAAAGGTCCTGCCATGGAAAACAGTCCCGTCTGCATCCACGCCGAAGAACTGCTCTCGGATAATTGGTATGTGCTGAAAAAGTACACCTTTGACCTGCGCCGCCGCGACGGCAGTTGGCAGTCCCAGACCCGGGAGATCTATGACCGGGGCAATGGCGCGACGATCCTGCTGTACAACCGCGAGCGGCGCACGGTGTTGCTGATTCGCCAGTTCCGCATGCCTACCTACGTTAACGGCTACCACGGTTACCTGATCGAGTCTGCCGCCGGCCTGCTGGACAACGCCAGCCCCGAGGAACGCATTCGCCTGGAGGCGGAAGAAGAGACGGGCTACCGTGTGGGCCATGTAGAAAAGATCTATTCGGCCTTCATGAGCCCGGGCTCGGTGACCGAGCGCATTCACTTTTTCATCGGCGAATATCAGCCTGGCGACCGAGTCAGTGATGGCGGCGGGCTGGAGGATGAAGGTGAGGATATCGAAGTGCTGGAGTTGGGATTCGAGGAGGCCCTGGCCATGGTGGACAGTGCCGAGATCGTCGACGGCAAGACCATCATGTTGTTGCAGTACCTTGAATTGCGGATGTTGAAAGAGGGCTGGTGATGTCGCGTCGGTTATCGCTTGCGCTGGCGGTATTGCTGGCGGGATGCAGTGGTGTGAGCGCTGCGCAAACACCCGTCGGTGATGGTGGTGTTCCCGCGTTCTATACCTGGGCGGACAAGGTGCCCGCGTCACCCGGGCGGATGCTGCGCAGCGAGCCGTTGACCGAAAAGCAAAGCCTGGCCGAGGCGGGGCAGAATATTCGCATCCTGTACACGTCCACCGACGGTCTCGATACCCATAAACGGATTGTCGTTTCCGGTGCGCTGTTCCTGCCCAAGGGCACACCGCCGCCGGGTGGCTGGCCCCTGATGGCGTGGGCCCACGGCACGGTGGGGAGTGCCGATATCTGCGCGCCGTCGTTCGCCGGTCGCAGCCCTCGGGATACGCGCTATCTCAATTATTGGCTGGCTCAGGGCTACGCGATTGTCGCTACCGATTACCAGGGGCTTGGGACGCCTGGCCTGCATCCGTATGGGCTGACCAGTCCGCTGGCCTATGGGGTGCTCGACAGCATTCGCGCGGTAGGGGCGGGTGGTTTCGAACTCTCCAAACGTGTGGTGGTGTTCGGGCAGTCACAGGGTGGCCGTGCTGCGTTTGCCACGGCGGTCTATGCGAAAGACTATGCGCCCGAGTTGGATATCGTGGGGGTGGTGGCGACCGGTACGCCTTACGCGGCCACCCATAAAACGGGAGACAGTGCCGAGTTGGAAAAGGCCCGCAGTTCGGTGGTGCCGACCTTTGCCTATAACTTGCTGCGGCTGAGTACTGTCACGTTGTTTGATCCTGGGTTTGTGGCTGCGGATTACTTGAGCGAGCGTGCAGTGCCTGCGTTTGAGAGCAGCCGGCGGGATTGTTTGCATGCCATTGAGCAGCGGGTGATGGCTGATGGGCTCAGCTTCAATGACAGTTTCAAGCGGTCGCCGAAAGAGGCGCTCGACAAGGTTTATCGTGAGTCGGCGTATCCGACGTTGAAGACGGATATTCCGGTTTTTGTCGGTACGGGGGGGCGGGATCAGGATGTGTTTGTGCCTGGGCAAAAGGCGCTGGTCAGGGATGCGTGCAAGGTCGGGGACCGGATTGAATGGCATTTTTATCCTGAGCTGGATCACTCCGCTACGGTCAATGGTTCGCTCGTGGACTCGACGCCGTTTGTGCGTAAGGCGTTTGCGGGGGAGGTGATTGGTGGGAATTGTGGGGGGTAGCTTTTTGGGGAGGTATATCCGTTATTCAGGTAACGGCGACTTATGGTTTCGCTCTTACAGCGAGTCACTTTGCAAAAGCCGGAATGCCGGCCCAGCCCAAAGTAAGTAAAGGGAGCTGCCTCCGCCGCTTTATGTGGGAGCGGGCTTGCTCGCGAAAAACCTGAGAGCGCCACGTTGAATCAGGATACCCACGTCATCGTTTACGACCTTCGCGAGCAAGCCCGCTCCCACATTTGGACCGTGTCCGCCTTTGATTTTGCGGTTGCTTCACCCCACTCAAGCCGGCTGGTAGGCCGCTGTGAGAGCGCAACCCAATAGCGGCCATAACCGCAGCAACGGATATGCCCCCAACCCCATCACCCCAATTTCACATTCATGATAATCCGCGCGGTAAACACCAATTTCCCCTCCGCATCCAGCATCTCCACCGGCACCACCTTGTCACCCGCCGTTTGCCAGTCGATACCTTCGCCATTGGCCGTCGCCGTCACGCTGCTCTTGGCCTTGGCCAGATACTCCACCGTCATCCCCTTGGGAATCCACCGCGCACCCGCCGGCACGGAAACGTCCGTCATGGTACCCGCCGCCAACTCCGCAGCGTTGCACATGGCAATGGCGTGCACCGTTCCCAGGTGGTTGGTGATGGCCTTGCTGAACGGCACTTCCACCGAGGCAAACCCCGGACGCAACTGGGTCATCAACGGATTGATGGTGCTGAAGTAGGGCGCCATCTGGCACGCCAGTTTGCTGAACGCTTCGGGGCCAACGCTGTTGAACATGCTCAGGGCCTGACTCATGGTGCTGCCTCGCTGATTAAATGAATTTTACGGAATATTGTTCCGTTACAGAATAATGTTCTGTAGCGGAACAGTATTCTGCCCATGGGAAATCTGTCAAGCTGCCCGGGCTTGTTCTTCTTCACTGACCGAGT
The DNA here is from genome assembly GCF_058780865.1 of Pseudomonas sp. GP01-A4. Lineage (NCBI taxonomy): Bacteria > Pseudomonadati > Pseudomonadota > Gammaproteobacteria > Pseudomonadales > Pseudomonadaceae > Pseudomonas > Pseudomonas sp. GP01-A4. The sequence goes on along the minus strand of NZ_JBYSWF010000008.1, from coordinate 100,100 downwards.
TCCTGTTCAGCATGCAAACCCCGGATCTGCTTCAGCGTTGCTTCCCTGGCCGAAGGGCCGAATTGAAGCGCGATATTTTCAAGGCAGCCCTGGACCTGTTCAACGAGCAGGGCCTTGAAGCCACCACCATCGAGATGATCCGCGCGCGCTGCGATACCAGCGTCGGCGCCATTTATCATCACTTCGGCAACAAGGAAGGCCTGGTCGCCGCGCTGTTTTTTACCGCGCTGGAGGATCAGGCCGAATTGCGTGGGCGCTACCTTGAATCGGCCAAAACGGCGAAGGAGGGGGTGTACGCACTGGTCCACAGCTATGTCGATTGGGTGGACAGCGAACCGCAGTGGGCGCGCTTTCAGTACCACGCGCATTTCGCGGTGACCAAGGGCCCGTTCGCCGCTGAATTGGAAAGCCGCAATCAGGCGCGCAATGCGTTGCTGAAGGAGTGGATGGTGCTGCCTGGACGGGGTGATCAGCTCAGCCAGGTGCCCGCCGAACTCTTGCCATCACTGATCATCGGCCAGGCCGACAGCTACTGCCGTGCCTGGCTGGCCGGGCGCTCGGCCAGCAGCCCTCGGGTGTACCGGGAAACCCTGGCCGAGGCAGCGTGGCGCTCGGTAGGCGGCGCTTAGGGCGTCGCGTGCATCACGCACAGGGTGCGGGCGTTATCGCCACCCGATAGCGCTCGTCAAAATCATCCGCCAACTGTGCCAGCGTCACCTCTCCCAAACGCTGCAGCAGCAACGCCTGGGCATCGTCAAACGCCTGGTTCAGCGCCGCATTGACGGCCTGTTCCACCAGGCATTGCGGATGATCGGTGGACAGGCCGACGGCAAAGATCGACGACGTGCCAAGGGCGTTGTGGATGTCCAGCAGGGTGATTTCACTCAGCGGCTTGCCCAGCATCCAGCCGCCCTGATGGCCTTTTTCCGAACGTACATAACCTTTCTCCTTGAGCAGGCCCAGGGTACGGCGTACCACCACCGCGTTGGTACCAAGCATCTGCGCGATGGTCTCCGAGGTGGCGCGTTCCTCGTGGCGGCCCATGTGGATCAGCACATGGAGCATGCGCGAAAGCCGGGTGTCGTTTCTCATCTGCAAGCCTCTGGAGTTCCTGCCCGAAAGTATCGTTCGTAACGATTGGAGTTGCGAGACGCTTGACGAGGTATTTTTATGTAACTTATGGTGTGTCGTGAGTGCCCGGCAACCGATGCAAGGGCCACCAGAGAGGTCATCTTCATGGTTTACGACGTTATTATCGTCGGCGGCAGCTACGCCGGAATGTCTGCCGGGCTGCAACTGGCGCGGGCTCGGCGCAAGGTGCTGGTGATTGACGCCGGGCAGCGGCGCAACCGGTTTGCGGCCACTTCCCACGGTTTCCTCAGCCAGGATGGCCAGCCGCCGGAGCTGATCGCTGCCGAAGGGCGAGGGCAGTTGATGGAATATCCGACGGTGACCTGGGTGCAGGACACCGCCGTTGAAGCGACTCGAAACCAGGATGGCTTCGTGGTGCAAACCCGTTGCAACGGTGAGTTCAACGCTAAACGCTTGATTCTCGCTACCGGCGTGGTGGATGAGTTACCCGAGGTCGAGGGGTTGAAGGAGCGCTGGGGCAAGCATGTGTTCCATTGCCCGTATTGCCACGGCTATGAACTGGATCAAGGCCGCATCGGCGTGCTGGCGACGTCGCCACTGGCCATGCATCACGCGATGCTGCTGCCGGACTGGGGCACCACCACGCTGTTTACCAACGGCGCATTTGTGCCGGATGCCGAGCAGCAGGCGCAACTGGATCGGCGCGGGGTCAGCGTCGAAAGCTCGGCGGTGCGGCGGATTGTCGGTGAGCGGGCGGATGTGGAATTGGCAGACGGGCGGATGATCGTGCTGGACGGTATTTTCACCCTGTCCCGTACGCGCATGGCCAGCCCATTGGCCAAGCAGTTGGGCTGTGAGTTTGTCGACGGGCCGACCGGGCCCTACCTGCTGACCAACGAGACGCGCCAGACCACCGTGCCCGGTGTGTTTGCCTGCGGCGATGCCAACCTGGCCGGCGGCTCGGTGGCGCTGGCGGTCGGCGAGGGTGTGCGCGCCGGGGTGGGCGCGCACTTTTCGATGATCTTCAGCTGAGGTCAGCGCACCAGGCACGGCCGCTTGTTATCGAACGTCCAGCCCGGAATCATGAACTGCATCGCCACGCTGTCATTGCGCGCACCCAGGCCCATGCCTTTGTACAGTTCATGGGCGTGGGCCACGGCGTCCATGTCGATGTCCACGCCCAGGCCCGGTTTGGCCGGCACCTTGATGTGGCCGTCGACAATCTTCAGCGGAGCCTTGGTCAACCGCTGGCCGTCCTGCCAGATCCAGTGGGTGTCGATGGCCGTGATTTCCCCCGGCGCGGCGGCGGCCACCTGGGTGAACATCGCCAGGGAAATATCGAAGTGATTATTGGAGTGCGAGCCCCAGGTCAGGCCCCATTCGTGGCACATCTGCGCCACGCGCACCGAGCCCTGCATGGTCCAGAAGTGCGGGTCGGCCAGGGGAATATCCACGGACTGCAACTGGATCGCATGCCCCATTTCCCGCCAGTCGGTGGCGATCATGTTGGTGGCGGTGGGCAGCCCGGTGGCACGGCGGAATTCGGCCATGACTTCGCGCCCGGAGTAACCGTTTTCCGCGCCGCAAGGGTCTTCGGCATAGGCCAGCACATGATGCTGGTCGCGACACAGGGCGATGGCTTCTTTCAGTGACCAGGCGCCGTTGGGGTCCAGGGTGATGCGCGCATCGGGGAAGCGTTCGGCCAGTGCAGTCACCGCCTCGATTTCGTCGCCGCCGCGCAGTACGCCGCCTTTAAGCTTGAAGTCATTGAAGCCGTATTGCGCCTTGGCCGCCTCTGCCAGACGCACGATGGCTTCGGGCGTCATGGCCTGTTCATGACGCAGGCGGAACCAGTCTTCGGCATCGTCTTCACTGCGATAGGCCAGGTCGGTCTGCTGGCGATCACCGATGTAGAACAGGTAGCCGAGCATCTTCACCGCGTCGCGCTGCTGGCCTTCGCCGAGAAGGGCCGCCACCGGGACTTCGAGGAATTGGCCGAGCAAATCCAGGAGTGCCGCTTCCATCGCCGTGACGGCATGGATGGTGATGCGCAGGTCAAACGTCTGCAAACCCCGGCCCGCCGAATCCCGCGCGGCGAAGGTCTGGCGCATGGCATTGAGAATGCTCTGGTACTGGCCGATGGGTTTGCCGATCACCAGGCTGCGGGCGTCTTCCAGGGTCTCGCGGATGCGTTCGCCGCCGGGTACCTCACCGACGCCGGTACGGCCGGCGCTGTCGGTAAGGATCACGATGTTGCGCGTGAAAAACGGCCCGTGGGCACCGCTGAGGTTGAGCAGCATGCTGTCGTGACCGGCCACCGGGATGACTTGCAGGCCGGTCACGACCGGGGCGCTGTTGGCGTGGTGCTGGTGTTCTGTGTTCATCGTGTAGTCCTTATTTGCTCAAGACGGGTGCGGGTTGCAGCACGCTGCTGGTGGTCGGGCCGGGCAGTGTCCTGGCGAAAAACACCAGGATGGCCGCAAGGATCGAAGTGCCCGCCAGGCCATACAAACCGCCCTGGATCGAGCCGGTGGTCTGTTCCAGGAAACCAAAGGTGGTGGGCGCGACAAACCCGCCGAGGTTGCCGATGGAGTTGATCAATGCGATCACCGCCGCGGCGATGCGTGCATCCAGGTAACCCTGGGGAATCGGCCAGAACAGCGAGGACGCCGACTTGAAGCCGATCGCCGCGAAGCAGATGGCGATAAAGGCAAAGATCGGCCCGCCGGTCGTGGAGAGGAACATGCCCACGGCGGCGATCAACAGTGCCGCAGCGACCCATGCTTGCTGGAACTTGAATTTGCCCGCCAGTGCCGCGAAGGCGTACATCGCGATGATCGAGATCAGCCACGGGATGGAGTTGTAGAAACCCACCTGGATGTCGCTCAGGTCGCCCATCTTTTTGATGATGCTCGGCAACCAGAAAGTGGCGGCATAGATCGTCAATTGGATGCAGAAATACAGGGCGCAGAACAGCATGATCTGACGGTCCTTGAGCAGCTTGCCCAGGGTCGGCTTGACCGTGGTGGCGGCGTCACGCTCGCGCTGTTCGCGGTCGATCTCGCCCACCAGCGCATCCTTTTCTTCAAGGCTGAGCCACTTGGCGTCGTGGGGTTTGGAGTCCAGCCAGAACCACACGAAAAAGCACAGCAGCACCGACGCCATGCCTTCGATGATGTACATCCACTGCCAGCCATGCAGGCCCAGCCCGGTGATTTGCAGCAGCACGCCGGACAAGGGGCCGGAGATCAGCGAGGCGAGGGCCGAGCCGCTGAGGAAGATTGCAATCGCCTTGCCGCGTTCGACGCCGGGCAACCAGCGGGTGAAGTAGTAGATCACCCCGGGAAAGAAGCCGGCTTCGGCCACGCCCAGCAGGAAGCGCAGGATGTAGAAGTGGGTTTCGTTCTGGATAAAGGCCATCAATGTGGCGGTGATGCCCCAGGTGAACATGATGCGGGTCAGCCAGATGCGCGCGCCGACTTTTTGCAGGAGCATGTTGGACGGCACTTCGAACAGCGCGTAGCCGATGAAAAACAACCCGGCGCCGAAGCCGTAGGCGGCCGCACCAATGCCCAGGTCGTGCTCCATATGGGTACGCACAAAGCCGATGTTGACGCGGTCGATGTAGTTGACGATGAACATGATCACGAACAGTGGGAGCACATGGCTCTTCACCTTCTTGATCGCGCGGGCCAGGACCGGGTCGGTGGCAGGCGCAGCTGTCGCAGGGCTGGAAGGGGTCACGGGTCAAACTCCCACTGATTATTGTTGTGCGGGGACGTATTTGGGTTGTCAGAGATGTCTGACAACTTGATAGACATCATACAACTGCATTTTCAGAGATGGCAACCCTTTGTAGGAGCGAGCCTGCTCGCGAAAATCGTCAACAATTACGAGGTTTGGTGCAATGTTTGCGCTGCGACGGGTTTTTTCGCGAGCAGGCTCGCTCCTACAGGTATTTGTTTGTTGTCATACAAGTAATGGCTTGCAAGAATGCTAGTATTGCCAGGCGCCCCTGAACGGAATTCCTGATGCAAAACCCCAGCTCGGCACCTCATCGCAAGCGCTCCCCGGGCCTTGCCCACGACATCGTCACCGCGTTGACCCAGCAGATTCTCCTGGGACAGATGGCGCCGGGTGAGAAGCTGCCATCCGAGTCCGCTATCGTGGGCGAGTACGGCGTCAGTCGCACGGTGGTGCGCGAAGCGCTTTCCAAATTGCAGGCCGCCGGGCTGGTGGAAACCCGCCACGGTGTCGGCACCTTTGTGCTGGAGCGCGACGAGCGCCACGGCCTGCACCTGACCCACGACACCGCCGCCAGCGTGCGCGGCATTCTTGAACTGCGCATGGGCCTGGAAACCCAGGCTGCCGCCCTGGCAGCCTTGCGCCGTACCGATGAACAACTGCAGCAGATGCGCCAGGCACTGGATGATTACCAGGACTCGCTGGCCAACAACGACAGTGCCGTTGAGCCTGACGTGCGCTTCCATCGCCTGATCGCACAGGCCACCGGCAACACCTATTTCATCGACGTGATTTATCACCTGGGCCACTCGGTAATCCCACGCACCCGGATCAATGCCGAGGAGCGCGGCGACGCGGACCTGATGGCGCTGGGGCGCCTGGCGAACCTTGAGCACGAGGCGATCCTGAAAGCCATCCGCCGCCAGGACCCGGACGCGGCCCGGGCCGCCATGCTGTTGCACTTGAGCAACAGCCTGGAGCGGATGACAGGAGAGTAGGCGGGGCTATTTGCTGTCCAGGAAGTCCAGCAGCGCGGCATTGAACAGCGTCGGGTCCTGCAGGAATGCGAAGTGGCTGGTGTTCGGCAGAATCAGCAGGCCCGCTCCCGGAATGGTCGCCGCGATGTATTCGGTGTGTTCTCGCTTGATCGCCTCATCGTGGTCGCCGTCGACAATCAGGATCGGAGTCTTGATGGACGCCAGTTGCGCGTCGGTCCAGTTGGGTTGGCTGGCCCACATATGGCTGATCTGCTCGACGAAGGCGTCGTACTCTTTTGGCGTCGGCGAGTGCCTGGCGTACTCCTTGCCGGCGCGCTCGATGAAGGCGGCGAAGGTCGGATTTTTCTCTACGCCATCCTTGACCCCGGAGGTCTGGGTGTTGGCGGCAAAGGCAAACACCTTGCCGATACGGTCGGGATGGCGCAGGGCAAGATCGATACCGATGATTGCGCCGTCGCTCCAGCCGACGATATCGGCGCGGGGGATTTTCAGGCTGTCGAGTACGGCGACCACGTCATCGGCCATCAAGTCGTAACCGAAGGGGTTCTCGTCCCGGGAACTGCGCCCGTGGCCACGGCTGTCGAGGCTGATGACCGTGTGTTTGGCGGCCAGCGCCTTGACCTGGTTGCCCCAGTAATCGGAATTGGACAGGCCACCGTGCAGCAGGATCACCGGCGAACCATGCCCGGTCTTGGTGTAGTAGACCTTGATGCCATTGACGGCGGCATAGCCGGTCTTGGCCCCCGCAATCGGCGCCGGGGTGGGCGGAAGGGTTTCCCAGCGTTCCGCGGCCTGAACCCCGGAGAGGGACAGCAACAGGCAGGCAGCTGCCAATAAGCGACGTGACATGGCGATTCCTTTTTTGTGAGCAGGTTGAGGTCATCCGGCCAGATGTGCGCTCGACTCTAGCACCGTGTCTGCCTTGGGAAGCACGCATTTTTTCCTATCAAAAACGCCCTTTGGAAAGAGAAAAATACAGTTATATCAATGGAATAAATTTGTCTTTTGCAGCGGGTGAGCTAAAGGTTTCAACTGGTGGTTTTTTCGGTCATTCCCGGCAGGGGCATTTTCTTCAATACCGTGATCCGTCTTCCCCTTAAGGTTCAGTCCGTACCCGCACAACAAAAAGGAACTGCAATGAGCTTGATCATTTCCATGGCCGCCTTCGCCCTGGCCACGTCCATCACCCCGGGACCGGTGAATGTGGTGGCCCTCAGTTCAGGCGCGCGCTTTGGGTTTGCCGCCAGCCAGAAGCATGTGGCCGGGGCCGCGTTGGGATTCACCTTGCTGCTGGTGCTGATTGGCCTGGGGCTGCATGAGGTGCTGGTGCGCTGGCCGCTGCTGACGCAGTTTATTCAATGGGGCGGGGTGGCCTTCCTGTTGTACATGGCCTGGAAACTGGCCGTGGACAATGGGCGCCTGGACGCTGAAGGCACGGCCACGGCGCCCTCGATGCTCTACGGCGCGATCATGCAGTGGCTCAACCCCAAGGCCTGGCTGGCGTGTGTGGCAGGCATGGGGCTGTTTGTCGCCGATGGCGATGCGCAGCAAGTCTGGCTGTTTGCGACGATCTACCTGGTGATTTGCTACTTGTCGGTGGCGTGCTGGGCGTACGCCGGGACGTTCCTGCGCCGCTACCTGAGCAATCCCCAGGGCATGCGCCTGTTCAATCGCTCGATGGCCGCCTTGTTGGTGGCCAGCGTGGGGTATCTGCTGCTGGCCTGAGTCAGCCGCGATATTGCCCGGGCGTTGCCGCCAGGTGCTGTTTGAACGTGCGCTGGAAATGCGCCTGATCAGAAAAGCCGGCCGCCAGTGCGACGTCGGCGATCAACTGGCCGCTGCGCAACTGGGTGCGGGCAAACTGAATACGGCGATTGACCAGAAACGCGTGGGGCGTCATGCCGTAATACTGCTTGAACGCACGAATCAGGTACGACGGCGACAGTTCAGCCGCCTGGCAAATGTCTTCGAGCTTCAGGGCCTCGGTGCAATGCTCGCGAATATAGTCGGCGGCGCGTTCCAGTTTGTGATTGACCTCACGCACCGGGGTTGTCGAAGGATTGAGGCGCTGCTGCACCTCGGTGAAAAAACTCACCACCGCACTCTGCTTGTGCAGGTGTTCGGCGTGCTTGTCCACCAGCACCTCATACAGCTCGTTCAGCCCGCTGTACAGCGCGATATCCGTGGTGTGGGTGGCGGTGAACGGTCGAAAGTCCTGGTCCTTGCTGAAACCCAGCTGGTGCTGCAGGTCGGTCAGCCAGGCCGTATCGATATACAGCATGTGATAGGACCAGGGCAGATCATCAATGGGGTTGCAGGCGTGGACATCCCCGGGGTTCATCAAGACCACGGTGCCGGCGCTGATCTTGAAGGTCGATGCCCCATGGATGTACAGGCTCTGCCCGGACGTGATCGCACCGATGGAAAAGTGCTCGTGGGCGTGGCGGGTGTAGCAGACCTTCCGCCCGTCGGCGATGGTGCGAGCCTCAATGAACGGCAGGCGCTCATCGCGCCAGAAGGAAGGGGCAGTCGGTTCGAGGGGCGATCGCATCACTACAAGTCTCACCGGGAAACAATGCAGTGAATGATTACACAGAAACCGGCCTGCAACGTTTCATTTCATGGTTTCGGGTTCCATTCTGCGCAGGAAGCCGATCCGCGGATCTACGCCGTTGATGGCTTCTGCCAGGGAAAGGGGTTGGTTCGCCGCCGCTCGCGCCTCATCGGCGCCTGTCAGCAAGTTCAGCAAGTGCGAGAGAAAGGGCAGATCTTCCATGTCAGCTCGGCTCCGTGCGGGTCGCCCACGTTTTATGGGCAACCGGAGCCCTCATCCTCGGATGGCCCGGGAAGGAACAACAGACGTACCTTCCTGACGGGATGTAGCCCGAGTCGACTGCCGTTGCAAGCGCTACGGCAGTCTGGCGTTTGGGCTCAAAAATCCCAGCGGGTCGCCAATTGCAGGCTGCGCGGCTCACCGTAGAAGCCGGTACCGAAGTTGCCCAGGCCGGTGTAGTACTTTTTGTCGAACAGGTTCTTCACGTTCAACGTGGTGCTCAGGTGCTCGTTGAAGCGGTAGCGCGCCATGACGTCCACCAGGAAGTAGCTGTCCTGGGTAATGCGTGAGTTGTGGCCGAAATTCACCGAGTCGTTGGGATCGGGCTGGAACACATTGCCGAAGAACTCGCTCTGCCAATTCACGCCGCCACCCACGGTCAGGTTCTCCAGGGCGCCGGGCAGGCGATAGGTATTGAACAACCGCACCACTTGCTGGGGCGTGGTGGTTTGCAGCACGGAGCCGTAGACGTAATCGCCGTTGGCGTCACGGCTGTGCTGATAGGTGTAGCCCGCCGAGACGTTCCAGCCGTCCAGCACTTCCCCCGCCAGTTCGACTTCAAAGCCCTTGGTAGTGGCGCCGCCAATCGGGCGATACACCGAGTCGGTCTCAAACCCGGAAACGTACTGCGCAACGTTGTCCTGTTCGATGCGGAATGCGGCGAAGCTGGCGTTCAGGCGGCCGTCGAAAAATGCTGCCTTGAGCCCGGCTTCGTAGGTGTCGCCTTCAATCGGATCAAGCAACTTGCGGTCGGCGTCCTTGCTGTTTTGCGGTTTGTAGATCTTTGTGTAGCTGGTGTACACCGACCAGATGTCATTCAGGTCGTAGACGATACCGGCATAGGGCGTGACGACGCCGGTCTGGCGGTAGGTGAAACGGTTGTCGGCCTTGGTCGGGTCGTAGAAGTCGGTGTTGTCGGTGCCGCTGAAGTTGCTGACGCGGGTGCCGAGGATCACCGACAGGTCATCGGTGGGTCTCAAGCGCGTGGCCAGGTACGCGCCGGTCTGGCGTTGCACGATGTCGTTCTGGCCGCTGCGGGGAATGTCAGGCTTCGGGTATTCGCCGCGCCAGTCGTAAATGCTGCCGCCCACGGGCGGGTAGATCGAGCCGTACACCGGCACGTCCTGTTTCGAGCGGGTGGCCATGAAGCCCATGATCAACTCATGCTCGCGCCCGAACAGGCTGAAGGGGCCATTGAGGTTGATGTCCAGGGTGTTTTGCACCTGGTCACCCTTGTATTTGCCCATGAACATGTACATCCCGTCGCCCGTGACCGGGTCCGGGTTGCCGCCGCTGGCGGAGGCGAGCAGGGTGTCGTGCTGGCTGCGCTTGCGGTCGAGGCTGACTTTCAGCGACCAGTCGTTCGCGAGCTTTTGTTGCACCGAGGCAAACAGGGTCTGGTTCTGGAAGTCGCGGCGGCTCCAGTCGGCGGCCGGGTTGAAGGACCGCGAGAAGTCGGTGCGTGAACCGTTGCTGAAGTACATCGGGAAGCCGGTCCAGCTGGCGCCACGGGAGCGGGTGTCCTGCTGGTCGATGCCGAAGGTCAGCAGGGTGTCCGGCGTCAGGTCGGCTTCGAGGATGCCGTAGGCAATGTCCTTGGTGTTCTGGTAGTGGTCCAGGTACGACTGGCGATCCTGATACACGCCGACGAAGCGCCCGCGCACGTTGCCGGAGTCGGTCAAAGGCCCGGAAATATCGCCTTCGGTGCGGTAGTTGTCCCACGAGCCGAAGGTCTGGGTGACCGAGGCCTTGAAGTCCCGGGTGGGCTTTTTGCGAATCAGGTTGACCGTGGCCGAAGGATCGCCGGAGCCGGACATCAGGCCGGCTGAGCCCTTGATGATTTCCAGGCGGTCATACACCGCCATGTCGGTGCTGGTGGTGCCGTAGTCATACACGCCGTCGTAGGTGGAGTTGACCCCGTCGTACTGGAAGTTGGTGATCGGCAGGCCGCGGCTGGAAAACTCCCAGCGTTCGCTGTCGTAATTCTGCACGCTCACGCCCGGTGCACGGCGCAGGGTGTCGGCGATGCTGGTGGAGCCCTGGTCGTCCATTTGTTGGCGGGTGATCACTGTTACCGACTGCGGCGTCTCGCGCATCGACAGCGCCAGGCCGGTGGCCGAAGCCATGGCGCCGGTGGTGTAGGAGTGCGTATCTTCGGTGGTGGCGCCCAGGCCTTCGCCGGAGATGGTGGTGGCGCCCAGTTCCAGGGCGCCGGTGTTGGCTGGGACCAACTCCAGCACGTAGCCGTTGTTGCCCTGGGGCACGGCCTGCAAGCCGCTGCCTTGCAACAGCCGTTGCAAACCGCTGGCCGGGGTGTAGCTGCCGTTGAGGCCCGGGCTGGTTTTGCCGCTGGCCAGGCTGTTGTGGCCGGCGAAAAAGATCCCGGACTGCTCGGCGAAGCTGTTCAGCACGTTGACCAACGAACCCGCGGCGATGGTGTAGTGGCGGGCCGTTTCCTGAGTCGACGGTGACTCGGCGGCTTGCGCGTCGAGCGCGCCCAGGCACAACAAGGTAGCAGTAACGGCCAGCGCCAGCGGGCGCAAAGTGAAGCGAACGGGTTGCGACATGAACATTCCCTTTGGATCAAATCGATCGGCGAATTGAAAGCATCTGCAGGGTTTACCGAACGAGTTTTGGAAAAGGGAACTGACGGCTGAAAGTTTTTATGTGCCTGGGTGTTTGGGCCTGACCGTGACCCACCACGGCATGAGCGTGTCGACCTGAATCGGCAGCGCGGCCTGTAGCAGGCGCAGTGCGTGGTCGCTGTCTTTGAGGGGGAACGAACCCATTACCGGCAATTGCGCCACGGCTGGATCACAGCCCAGGTGGCCGGGGCGAAAACGATTGAGTTCGGCGACCAGTTGGCCAAGCGGCAGGTTGTCGGCCAGCAGTACGCCACGGCTCCAGGCCTCACGGGTGGCGGATGCGGGTGAATGGAGATTGAACCCATCGCGGGTGAAGGCCACTTGTTGCCCGGCCTCGATGATTCGTTGTTGCTGGCTGGCGGCGGTGCGCACTTCGACCCGACCTTCAAACACATTGAGCACGGTGCTGTCGCCGTCCTGCAACACGCTGAAGCGGGTGCCGAGTGCCCGCAGGCGGCCCAGTTGGGTCTCCACCAGGAACGGGCGGTTCGGGTCCTTGGCGGTCTCGATCAGCACTTCGCCGAAACGCAGGTGCAGCAAGCGCTGGACCCGGTCAAAACGTACATCCAGGGCGCTCAAGGCGTTCAGCCACAGGCGGCTGCCATCGTCCAGCAGCGCTTCGCGGGTTTCACCGCCGGCGGTTGCGTAATCCGCACTCCAGCCTCCCACCAACCGGGGCAGGGTGGTGTTGCGCCAGGTGCCCCAGGCCAGCGTTGAACCGGCACACAGCACCAGCAGGGTCTTGAGCGTCTGGCGCCGAGAGCTGCGCAACGCACGGCTGGCGCTGTGGGATTGCTCGGCCAACGGCGCAAAGCGTTGGCTGACCCGCTCTACATAGCCCCAGGCGGCCTGGTGTTCCGGACTTTGCCCGAGCCATGCCTGCCAGTGCTGGGCAGCCTTTGGCTGATCCTGCAGGCGTACGTACCATTGGGCCGCTTGCTCAAGGCTGGCATGGCTGAGCTTTCCGGGGCTGTTCACTCCACGAGCATCCCGTCCAGTTCGGCTTCCAGCACCGCACAATGCAGCAGCGCCTGGGCCAGGTATTTTTTCACCATCCGTTCGCCTACCCCGAGCTGTTCGCCGATCTGCTTGTAGGGCGTACCGTGCAACTGCGCCAGCAGGAACGCTTCGCGCACCTTGTGGGGCAGCCGCGCGAGCATGGCGTCCACTTCGTACAGGGTTTCGACAATGATTGCCCGCTGCTCCGGCGACGGTTGCAGGGCTTGCGGCCGGTCCGCGAGGCTTTGCAGCCACGCTTGTTCCAGTTGGCGCCGACGCCAGTGATCAATGCACAACCCCCGGGCGATGGTGGCCAGGTAGGAACGCTCCCGCGTCTCATCGGCTTGGGCGGGCGGGCGCTTGAGTACCCGAATGAAGGTGTCATGGGCCAGGTCCGCCGCATCCCAGCGATTGCTCAGGCGCCGGCGCAGCAGCCCCAGCAGCCAGGAATGGTGATTACCGTAGAGGTCGCTGAACGAGGTGGACGGGGTCGACACAGTATCCATGTGGCGCAGAAGCCTTGGCGTAAATAAGAATTGGTCGCGATTAAACCAAAGGGCCGGGCACTGCGCAAATGATATTGGTTTGCTTTTGCGGCGTTGTCAGCGCCCACGCTTTTCGGCAATCCATGCGGTGGCCAGGTCGATAAAGGCCCGCAGTTTCGGTTGGCTCTGGGTTCGGGCGGGGAAATACAGGTACAGCCCGCTGCTTGGCGGTACGAAAGATTGCAGCACGGGCTCCAGTGCGCCTGAAGCCAGGTCCTCCATGACCTCGAAATCACTCACGTACGCCAGGCCCTGGCCGGCCCGCGCGGCGGCGATCATCAGGTTGCGGTCATTGACGATCAACCCGCCTTGAACGCCGACCGTAAATTCCCGGCCCGCCCGCTCGAATTCCCAGCGGTGTGCCATGCCCGAGGTCAGGAAGCGATAACCGATGGTTTGATGGGCCGTGAGCGCTTCCGGCGTTGTCGGCTTGCCGGCCTTGGCAAAGTAGGCGGGAGAGCCCACCACCGACCAGTTCAGGTCCGGGGTCAGGCGCACGGCAACCATGTCTTTGTCGATGGATTCCCCCAGGCGAATACCGGCGTCGAAGCCCTCGGTCACCAGGTCCACCGTGGCATCGTCGAGGGAAATATCCAGCACCACATCGGGGAAGGCCTCGCGAAAACGCGGGATCAACGGCTCGATCAGCAACTTGCCCGACAACCTTGGCACCGTCAGGCGCAGGGTGCCCATGGGCCGGTCGCGGTAGCCACTGAGGGCCGCCAGCGCTTCGTCAATCTCCCCGGCGGCGGGGCGCAGGCGGCTGTAAAGCGTCATGCCGGCCTCGGTCAGCGCTACCCGGCGCGTGGTGCGCTGGAACAGCACCACACCCGTGCGCTTCTCCAGGGTCTTCACCGCATGGCTGACCGCCGTCGGTGTTACGCCGAGGCGTGCAGCGGCCTGGGTGAAGCTCTTCAGTTCGGCCACGGCGAGAAATTCGGTCAAGCCATTGAAGGGATCAAGGTTCATCGGTCAGCCATTATGAAATTCTGTTTCAGAGTGCTTGTAGCACGAGACGGTTTTTCAGGCTAATGCCTCAGCGTACCTTGGCTCCACATTCACTCCATCAGGTACGGATCATGACAACGGCACATTCCTTCAAGCGTGTTTGGCTGGTAACCGGGGCTTCCCGGGGCATCGGCGCGAAAATCGTCGCGGCAGCTCTGGCCCACGGTGATGCGGTGGTGGCGACGGCCCGCAACGCCCATACCGTTACCGAACGCTTCGGTGAGCAACCCGGGCTGCTGGCGGTGCAACTGGACGTGACCGACGAATCCCAGGCTGCCGACGTTGCCCGTGCCGCCATTGAGCACTTCGGGCGCATTGATGTGTTGGTCAACAATGCCGGTTTTGGCCTGCTGGGCGCGGTGGAGGAGGCGTCTGCCGATGAGGTTCGCCGCTTGTATGAAACCAACGTGTTCGGGCTGCTCAATGTCACTCGCGGTGTATTGCCGTTCATGCGCCAGGCGCGCAGTGGGCACGTGATCAATATTTCGTCGGTGGGCGGCTTCCGTTCGGGGGCGGGATTCGGCACGTATTGCTCGACCAAGTTTGCCGTTGAAGGGTTGAGCGAGGCGCTGCACGCAGAGCTGGCACCCTTGGGCGTCAAGGTGACGGTGGTGGAGCCGGGTTATTTCCGCACCGACTTCCTGGATGGCAACTCCCTGGTGGAGTCGCCCTTGATCATCGACGATTACGCCGCCACGTCCGGCGAGGTGCGCAAGCTGGCCAAGGTCTACAACCAGCAGCAACCGGGTAACCCGGAGCTGCTGGCAGTGGCCATGATCAAGCTGGTGGAAGCGCCGCATCCGCCGATGCGCCTGGCCCTGGGCACCGATACGTTGCAGGCGATTGAGGACAAGCTGGCTTACGTCAAGGAAGAGACCGCCGCCTGGCGTGAACTGTCGGCCTCAACCGATTTCTGACACCCAATGGCGTAGCAGCTGCTAGGGGCCGGGCACCAAAAACGCCGCCTCCAGCAGTTGCCGGGTGTAGGCATGCTGGGGGTTGGCGAAGATCGCGGGTGCATCTCCCTGTTCAACCGCCTGCCCGTGTTTTACCACCATCAGTTGGTGACTCAAGGCCTTGACCACCGCCAGGTCGTGGCTGATGAACAGGTAGGTCAGGTTGTACTTGGCCTGCAGGTTGCGCAGCAGTTCCACCACCTGGCGCTGCACGGTACGGTCGAGGGCCGAGGTCGGCTCGTCCAGCAGAATCAGCCGGGGCTTGAGCACCAGGGCGCGGGCAATAGCGATGCGCTGGCGTTGGCCGCCGGAAAATTCGTGAGGGTAGCGATTGCGGGTTTCCGGGTCCAGGCCCACTTCCTTCAGCGCGGCGATAATCGCCGCTTCCTGCTCGGCGGCAGTGCCCATCTTGTGGATACGCAGGCCTTCGCCGACGATCTCGCTCACGCACATGCGCGGGCTCAGGCTGCCAAACGGATCCTGGAACACCACCTGCATTTCCCGGCGCAGCGGGCGCACCTGTTGCTGGCTGAGCTTGTCCATCTGATGGCCTTCGAAGCGGATGCCGCCCTTGCTCGCAATCAGCCGCAAAATTGCCAGGCCCAGGGTGGATTTGCCCGAGCCGCTTTCACCAACGATGCCCAGCGTCTGGCCCTGGGGCAGGCTGAAGTTGATGCCGTCCACCGCCTTGACGTAATCGACGGTATTGCGCAGGAAGCCTTTCTTGATCGGGAACCAGACCTTCAGGTCATCGACTTCCAGCAACGGTGGGCCGACTTCATTGGTGGCGGGCCCGCCGCTGGGTTCCGCTGCCAGCAGCTCCTGGGTGTAAGGGTGCTGCGGCGCCTCGAACAAGGTTTCGCATTCGGCCTGCTCGACAATGCAGCCTTTTTGCATCACGCATACCCGGTGGGCGATGCGCCTGACCAGGTTCAAGTCGTGGCTGATCAACAGCAAGGCCATGCCCAGGCGCGCCTGCAGTTCCTTGAGCAGCTCCAGGATCTTCAACTGCACGGTGACGTCGAGTGCCGTGGTCGGCTCGTCCGCAATCAGCAACTCCGGCTCATTGGCCAGGGCCATCGCAATCATCACCCGCTGGCGTTGGCCGCCGGACAGCTCATGGGGCAGCGCCTTGAGGCGTTTGTGGGGCTCGGGGATGCCCACCAGTTCCAGCAGCTCCAGGGTGCGTTTGGTGGCCACCTTGCCGGTAAGCCCCTTGTGCAGGCCGAGCACTTCGTTGATCTGCTTCTCGATGGAGTGCAGCGGGTTCAACGAGGTCATCGGCTCCTGGAAAATCATCGCAATCCGGTTGCCGCGGATATGCCGGATGGTCTTTTCCTTCAGGGTCAGCAAATCGTGGTTGGCGTACTGGATCGTGCCCGACGGGTGACGTGCCAGGGGGTAGGGCAGTAGGCGCAATATCGAGTGCGCCGTGACCGACTTGCCCGAGCCGCTTTCGCCCACCAGTGCCAGGGTTTCGCCGCGCTTGATATCGAAGCTGACGTTGTTCACCACCCGCTGGTGGCTGTTGCCTACGACGAACTCGACGGAGAGGTCGCGGACTTCGATCAGATTGTCCTGATTCATCTCATTTCCTCGGGTCGAAGGCATCGCGAGCGGACTCGCCGATAAACACCAGCAGACTCAACATGATCGCCAGCACGGCAAACGCACTCATGCCCAGCCACGGCGCCTGCAGGTTGGATTTGCCCTGGGCCACCAGTTCACCCAGGGACGGCGAGCCGGCCGGCAGGCCAAAACCCAGGAAGTCCAGCGCGGTGAGGGTGCCGATCGCCCCGGTCAGGATGAACGGCATGAAGGTCATGGTGGAGACCATGGCGTTGGGCAGGATATGGCGGAACATGATCGCGCCGTTCTGCATCCCCAGCGCCCGGGCAGCCCGCACATATTCCAGGTTACGCCCGCGCAGGAACTCGGCGCGCACCACGTCCACCAGGCTCATCCAGGAAAACAGCAGCATGATCCCCAGCAGCCACCAGAAGTTGGGTTGCACGAAGCTGGCGAGGATGATCAACAGGTACAGCACCGGCAAGCCGGACCAGATCTCCAGGAAACGCTGGCCGGCCAGGTCGACCCAACCGCCGTAGAAACCCTGCAAGGCCCCGGCGATCACGCCGATGATCGAGCTGAGCACGGTGAGCGTCAGGGCAAACAGCACGGAAATCCTGAAGCCGTAGATCACACGCGCCAGCACATCGCGGCCCTGGTCATCGGTGCCCAGCAGGTTGTCCCGTGACGGCGGGGCGGGGGCCGGAACTTTCAGGTCGTAGTTGATGCTCTGGTAGCTGTACGGAATCGGTGCCCACAACGTCCAGGCGTCCTTGGCCTTGAGCAGCTCCTGGATATACGGGCTCTTGTAGTTGGCTTCCAGCGGGAATTCGCCGCCGAAGGTGGTCTCGGGGTAGCGCTTGAGCGCCGGGAAGTACCAGTCGCCGTCGTAGTGCACCGCCAGCGGCTTGTCGTTGGCGATCAGCTCGGCGCCCAGGCTCAGGCCGAACAGGATCAAAAACAGCCACAGCGACCACCAGCCACGCTTGTTGGCCTTGAAACGTTCGAACCGGCGACGATTGAGGGGGGATAGATTCATCTCAATGCTCCCGGCTGGCGAAGTCGATGCGCGGATCGACCAGGGTGTAGGTGAGGTCGCCGATCAGCTTCACCACCAATCCCAGCAGGGTGAAGATAAACAGGGTGCCGAACACCACCGGGTAGTCGCGGTTGATCGCCGCTTCAAAGCTCATCAGGCCCAGGCCGTCGAGGGAGAAGATCACTTCCACCAGCAACGAGCCGGTGAAGAATATGCCGATAAAGGCCGACGGGAAGCCGGCAATCACCAGCAGCATCGCGTTGCGAAACACATGGCCGTACAGCACGCGGTGGTTGGTCAGGCCCTTGGCCTTGGCGGTGACCACGTACTGCTTGTTGATCTCGTCGAGGAAGCTGTTTTTGGTCAGCAGCGTCATGGTGGCGAAGTTGCCGATCACCAGCGCTGTCACCGGCAGGGCAAGGTGCCAGAAGTAATCGAGGACCTTGCCGCCCCAGCTCAACTCGTCAAAGTTGTTGGACGTGAGCCCGCGTAACGGAAACCAGTCGAAGTAACTGCCGCCGGCGAACACCACGATCAGCAGGATCGCAAACAGGAACGCCGGGATCGCGTAGCCGACGATGATCGCCGAGCTGGTCCACACGTCGAAGTGGCTGCCGTGCCGCGTAGCCTTGGCGATCCCCAGGGGGATCGACACCAGGTACATGATCAGGGTGCTCCACAACCCGAGGGAGATGGACACCGGCATCTTTTCCTTGATCAGGTCGATGACCTTCGCATCGCGAAAGAAGCTGTCGCCAAAATCCAGCCGGGCGTAGTTCTTGACCATGATCCACAAGCGTTCCGGCGCCGACTTGTCAAAGCCGTACATCTTCTCGATTTCCTTCACCAGCGCCGGGTCCAGGCCCTGGGCGCCGCGGTAGCTGGAACCGGCCACCGAGACTTCGGCACCGCCCCCGGCAATCCGGCTGGTGGCGCCTTCAAAGCCTTCGAGCTTGGCGATCATCTGCTCCACCGGGCCACCCGGGGCGGCCTGGATGATCACAAAGTTGATCAGCAAAATGCCGAACAGGGTCGGGATGATCAGCAGCAGTCGACGAAAAATATAGGCCAGCATCTCAGTCGCCCCCGCTCGCCGGATCGGCGCTCTGGTTGGTGTCCACGGTTATCGCAGGTTTCACGTCGGGTTTGCTCCACCAGGTGGCGGTGCCGACGTCATACCGTGGCGAGACCTTCGGATGGCCGAGGTGGTCCCAATACGCCACGCGGAAGGTCTTGATGTGCCAGTTGGGGATCACGTAGTAGCCGAACTGCAGCACGCGGTCCAGAGCCTTGGCGTGGGCCACCAGGCTTTTGCGCGAGTCGGAGTCGATGAGTTCTTCCACCAACTGGTCGATGGCCGGGTCTTTCAGGCCGATGTAGTTGCGGCTGCCGGGCTTGTCGGCGCTGGATGACTTCCAGTACTCGCGCTGCTCGTTACCGGGCGATGAGGATTGCGGGAAGCTGCCCACCACCATGTCGAAATCCCGCGAACGGATGCGGTTGATGTACTGCGAGATGTCGACCCGGCGAATCACCAGGTCGATCCCCAGGTCTGCCAGGTTGCGCTTGAACGGCAACAGGATGCGTTCGAACTCGGTCTGTGCCAGCAGGAACTCGATGGTCACCGGCTTGCCGGTGGTGTCGACCATCTTGTCGTCGACGATCTTCCAGCCGGCCTCTTGCAGCAGTTGATAGGCCTCGCGCTGCTGGGTGCGGATCATGCCGCTGGCGTCGGTCTTCGATGGCTCGAAGGCTTCGGTAAACACCTGGGGCGGGATCTTGTCCCGCAGCGGTTCAAGAATCGCCAGCTCATCCGGGCCGGGCAGGCCGGTGGCGGCCATCTCGGAGTTTTCGAAATAACTGCGGCTGCGGGTGTAGGCGCCGTTGAACAGTTGCTTGTTGCTCCATTCAAAGTCCAGCAACAGGCTGATGGCCTTGCGCACCCGCACATCCTGGAACATCGGTTTGCGGGTGTTGAACACGAAGCCCTGCATGCCGGTGGGGTTGCCGTTGGGGATTTCTTCCTTGATCAGGCGGCCCTGGGTGACGGCGGGGGTGTTGTAGGCATTGGCCCAGTTTTTCGCGCTGATTTCCAGCCAGTAATCGAACTGCCCGGCCTTGAGGGCTTCGAGGGCCACGGTGTTGTCGCGGTAGTAATCGGTGACCCGGTAATCGAAGTTGTAGAAACCCTTGTTGATCGGCAGGTCCTTGGCCCAGTAGTCCTTGACCCGCTCGTAGCGGACCGAGCGCCCGGCCTTGACCTCGGCCACCTTGTACGGGCCGCTGCCCAGCGGAATCTCCAGGTTGCCCTTGGAGAAGTCGCGGCCCTCCCAGTAATGCTTGGGCAACACTGTCAGTTGCCCAAGGATCAGCGGCAGTTCGCGGTTGTTGGTGCGCTTGAACTTGAACAGCACCCGCAGCGGGTCTTCGGCGATCACTTCGTCGACATCCGCGTAGTAGGTCTTGAAGATCGGCGAGCCGTCCTTCATCAGCGTCTGGAAGCTGAACACCACGTCTTCGGCACGGATCGGGTGGCCGTCGTGGAAGCGCGCTTCGGGGCGAATGTAGAAGCGTACCCAACTGTTGTCCGGGGCCTTTTCGATCTTGCCGGCTACCAGGCCGTATTCGGTGATGGGTTCGTCCAGGCTTTGCTGGGCGAGGGTGTCGTAGATCAGGCCGATATCATCTGCCGGCACGCCCTTGCTGATGAATGGGTTGAGGCTGTCGAAGCTGCCCATGCTGGATACGCGGAAGGTGCCACCCTTGGGGGCATCCGGATTTACGTAGTCGACGTGTTTGAAATCGGCGGGGTACTTGGGCGGTTCGTTGTAGAGGGTCAGGGCATGTTGCGGGGCCGCATTGGCCGCGGCGCAAAACAGCAGGCTGCCAAGGATCGCAGTACGCAAAGGTATCATTGGGCTTTCTCCGAAGCTTTCAGCCACCATGCGCTCAGGCCCAGGCTGTAGGGCGGCGTGGTGACGAAGGCGAACCGGTTGCGGTACGCCAGGCGATGATAGTTGAGGTACCAGTTGGGAATACTGTAGTGCTGCCACAGCAGGACGCGGTCCAGCGCCCGGCCGGCGGCCAACTGTTCTTCACGGGTTTGCGCCGCCAGCAGTTGGTCCAGCAGGTGGTCGACCACCGGGTTGGCGATGCCTGCGTAATTCTTGCTGCCCTTGATCCCCGCCTGGCTGGAGTGGAAATACTGCCACTGCTCAAGGCCGGGGCTGAGGGTCTGGTTGAGGGTCATCAGAATCATGTCGAAGTCGAACTGATCGAGGCGTTGTTTGTACTGTGCGCGGTCTACCGTGCGCAAGCGGGCATCGACGCCGATGCTTGTCAGATTCTCGACATAGGGCTGCAGGATGCGCTCCAGGTTCGGGTTCACCAGCAGAATCTCCAGCCTCAGCGGCTGCCCGTCACTGTTGAGCAAGCGTTGCCCGGACAGCTTCCAGCCGGCGTCCGCCAACAATGCGAGGGCGCGGCGCATCGTGTCGCGAGGAATGCCGCGACCGTCGGTCTGGGGCAGGCTGAAGGGCTGGGTAAACAGGTTGGCCGGCAGTTGGTCGCGATAGGGCGACAGCATCAGCCACTCATGGCCGGTCGGCACGCCGGTGGCGGAGAATTCGCTGTTGGGGTAATAGCTGAGGCTGCGTTTATAGGCGCCGCTGAACAGGGTGCGGTTGGTCCACTCGAAATCGAACATCAGCCCCAACGCTTCGCGGACCTTGGCCTGGCTGAAGGCCGGGCGCCGGCTGTTCATGAACAGGCCCTGGCTCTGGGTCGGTATCTGGTGGGCGATCTGCGCCTTGATCACATCGCCACGGTTGACCGCCGGGAAGTTGTAGCCGTTGGCCCAGTTCTTCGCCTGGTGCTCGATATAGATATCGAACTCGCCGGCCTTGAACGCTTCGAAGGCCACGTCGCTGTCGCGGTAGAACTCCACCTCGACCTTGTCGTAGTTATAGAAACCCCGGTTGACCGCCAGGTCCTTGCCCCAGTAATCCTTGACCCGCTCGAACACCAGTTGTCGCCCGGGGCTGACCTTGCTGATGCGGTAAGGCCCGCTGCCCAGCGGCGGCTCGAAGGTGGTGGCCTTGAAATCGCGGTTTTTCCAGTAATGCTGGGGCAATACCGGTAGCTCGCCCAGGCGCAGGATCAGCAACGGGTTGCCGGCGCGCTTGAACACAAAACGAATGCGATGCCGGTTAAGAATGTCGACCCGGGCCACTTCCTGCAGGTTGGTGCGGTACTGCGGGTGACCTTCGGTCAGCAGCGTGCGATAGGAAAACGCCACGTCGTAGGCGGTGATCGGCTTGCCATCGTGAAACCGCGCTTCAGGGCGCAGGTTGAACACTACCCAGCTGCGGTCCTCGCTGTATTCCACCGATTGGGCAATCAGGCCGTAGCTGGAGGTGGGTTCATCGCCGGAAGGGGCATATTGGCCGGTGCCGACCATCAACGGCTCATTGAGCTCGTTAACCCCATATTGCAGGAAATTGGCGGTGGAAACCGGGCTGGAACCCTTGAAGGTGTACGGGTTGAGGGTGTCGAACGTGCCAAACGCCATGACCCGCAAGGTGCCGCCCTTGGGCGCTGCGGGGTTTACCCAGTCGAAGTGGGTGAATTTGGCCGGGTACTTGAGCGTGCCGAACTGCGCATAACCGTGGCTCTCGGTAATGGACGCGTTCGCGGAAAAGCTCAAGGCCAGACTTATTAGTAGAAGGAGGGGACGCTTCAAGTCAGGGATCCGATCCAGGCGGCTTGGGCTTTATGAACCGTACAGTAACAGCTTGTTCCGATTGGAAAAAGGCTGGCGCCGCAGGAGGGAGACTACAGGCTTGGATGGGGGTTGGCAGGGTGAAGAACAAAGGGGGAGCTGTTGCCAGTTCCCCCTCGTGTTTGCTGCTTAGCGCGGCCCGGAAACCACCAGCATCTGCCCAGGTTTCAGGGCCTGGCCAGTGCGTGGGTTCCAGCGCTTGAGATGTTGCATCTCGACGTTGAAGCGCTTGGCGACGATGTACAGCGAATCGCCTTTCTTGACCTTGTACTGCACCGGCTTCTTGCTGTCGGCCTTGGCCACCAGCTTGCGGGTGTCCTGCATCACCAGGGTCTGGCCGACCTTGAGCGCCTGCCCGTTGAGCTTGTTCCAGCGCTGCAGGTCATGTACATCGACCTTGTTGGCCTTGGCGATCAGCGTCAGGTTGTCGCCGCTGCGCACCTTGTAGTTGCGGGTGCGACCGGCAATGGCCTTGTGCTCAACGTCGTCGAACACCGGCTTTTTCGGGCGCATGCTCAGCAATTCTTCGGGCTTCATCGCCGAAAGGCTGCTGGCCAGCAACTGCGCCTTGGACGTCGGCACCAGCAAATGCTGCGGGCCGTCCAGGGTGGTGCGCTGTTTCAAGGCCGGGTTGAGCTGGAACAGTTCGTCTTCGTCAATCTCGGCCAGCGCGGCGACCCGTGACAGGTCCATGCTGGTCTTGATTTCTACCACTTCGAAGTACGGCGTGTTGGCGATCGGGTTCAAGTTGACGCCATACGCCTCGGGGGCCAGCACCACCTGGGACAGCGCCAGGAACTTGGGCACGTAGTCCTTGGTTTCCTGGGGCAGAGGCAGGTTCCAGTAGTCCGTCGGCAAACCGAGCTTCTCGTTACGCTCGATGGCCCGGCTGACCGTGCCCTCACCGGCGTTGTAAGCCGCCAGGGCCAGCAACCAGTCGCCGTTGAACATGTCATGCAGGCGCGTCAGGTAGTCGAGGGCAGCGGTGGTGGAGGCGGTGATGTCGCGGCGGCCGTCGTAGGCGCGGGTCTGACG
The DNA here is from genome assembly GCF_058780865.1 of Pseudomonas sp. GP01-A4. Classification (NCBI taxonomy): domain Bacteria; kingdom Pseudomonadati; phylum Pseudomonadota; class Gammaproteobacteria; order Pseudomonadales; family Pseudomonadaceae; genus Pseudomonas; species Pseudomonas sp. GP01-A4. The sequence continues at coordinate 76,857 of NZ_JBYSWF010000008.1, read as the reverse complement.
CAGGTTGAAATAGCGCCCGGTGGCGGGAACGAACTGCCACAGGCCGACCGCATCGCTGCGGGAATAGGCCATTGGGTTGTAGGCACTTTCAATCACTGGCAGCAGCGCCAGCTCCAGGGGCATGTTGCGTTCTTCAAGGCGTTCGACGATGTAATGAATATAGAGGCTGCCGCGTTCGCCGGCGTTCTCGAGGAAGGATGGGTTGCTGGCAAACCACAATCGTTGCTGTTCAATGCGCGGGTTGACGCCTAACCCGTCCTGCAATTGAAAGCCCCGGCGCATGCGTTCCCAGACATCCTGGGGCACTTCCGGGCTTGGCTTCTCTGATAGCCAAAGGGGTTTTTGCTTGATCTTGGCGGTAAGGTTTGGCTTGGGTTGCACGGTGGATTGTGCGGCAAAATGGGTCGATTGGCAGCCCGCCAGAGTAGCGGACACAGCCACCGCCACGGCTTGAGCCAGGCGGGTCAATGCGTCTGAATGGTTGGTTTTACGAATAGATGACGACATTGGCTGGAAGTAAGTTCCGGGCAAAAATGTCGGGCGATTCTAGAAAGCGCGTGGGTTGCGGTCAACCATTCAGAAATTACGTACTAAATTCCGCGCGCTTAGAACGTATCTTTCCACGACCTCAAGCTAGCAAACACCTCACTCCCGGCCCGGTTATCGCGGCCATTCCGTTCGTCCGCTTTTTCTTTAACGGATGTTTCAGAGGTCCGCAGAAAAGGGTTGGTGCGTTTTTCCAGGGCCAAAGTCGAAGGCAATGTTATCTGGCCGTTCGCCCGCAGTTGCCGCACGTTCTCCACCCGTTCGGCGATATCCGCGTTATGCGGTTCCACGGCCTGGGCGAATTTCAGGTTACTTTGTGTGTATTCGTGGGTGCAGTACACCAGCGTGTTGGCCGGCAAGGCCGCCAGGCGCTCCAGTGAGGTGTGCATTTGCTGCGGGGTGCCTTCGAACAGGCGGCCACAACCGGCGGCGAAGAGGGTGTCGCCACAGAACAGCACGCCCTCGTGATAAAAGGCGATGTGCCCCAGGGTATGGCCGGGTACGGCAAACACCTCGAAGTCCCAACCCAGCACGTTGATGCGGTCGTTATCCTGGAGTGCCACGTCCCGCGCCGGGATCTTTTCATTTGCCGGGCCGTAGACCGTGGCGCCTGAAACACTTTTAAGTTGCTCGACGCCGCCGACATGATCATGGTGATGGTGAGTCACCAGGATGTCGCTGAGGGTCCACTCGGGATGCTGCTGGAGCCAGGCCAGCACGGGCGCGGCATCACCGGGATCGACCACCGCGCAGCGCTTGTTCGGCTGATCCTGTAACAACCAGATGTAGTTATCGGTGAAGGCGGGCAGGGCACTGATCTGTATCATTCTTTGATTCGCCAAGCTGAACACATTGGTGCATCTTAGAGCTTCTTGGCGCGTTGGAGAATGCAATGACTGATAAAGCGTTCGCCCAGGCCGATCCCGAGTGGCTGGCACTGATCGGTGCCGCCCGTGAATGGCTGTCCGGGCCTGTCGGGCAATTTTTACTGGATGAAGAACGGCGCATGCTCGAAGACGAGCTGGGTCGGTTCTTTGGTGGTTACCTGGTGCATTACGGGCCGTCGGCACAAACCCCGCCGTCGGCACCCCAGGTGCAACGCAATGTGCGCCTGGGGGCGCCGCTGCCGGGGGTTGAAATCGTCTGCGAGGAGCAGGCCTGGCCGTTGAGCGAGCATGCGGCCGATGTGGTGGTGATGCAGCATGGCCTGGATTTCTGCCTGTCGCCCCACGGTTTGCTGCGCGAAGCGGCCAGCAGCGTGCGCCCTGGTGGCCATTTGCTGATCATTGGCATCAACCCCTGGAGCAGTTGGGGCTTGCGCCATGTGTTCGCCCATGACGGGCTGCGCCAGGCGCGCTGCATCTCGCCGTCGCGAGTCGGCGACTGGTTGAACCTGCTGGGCTTTGCGCTGGAGAAACGCCGCTTCGGGTGCTATCGTCCGCCGCTTGCGTCTGCCAAGTGGCAAGGCCGGCTGGCCGGCTGGGAACGCAGGGCCGGTGCCTGGCAATTGTCCGGCGGGGGTTTCTACCTGTTGGTGGCGCGCAAGATCGTCGTTGGCCTGCGCCCGGTGCGCCAGGTGCGTCGCGAGCCGATGGGCAAGCTGGTGCCGATGCCGATGGCCAAGGTCAATCGCAAGCAGAGCGAACAGTAAACATACCTTTTTGATTTCAGGTCGAGCCTCTCGACCTCGGGCACTTGTCGGTCGATTATCGGCAACCCGCTTTGATGGATCCCGCTTTAATGGACAGTGAAATGACCGATACCGTAGAACTCTTCACCGATGGCGCCTGCAAGGGCAACCCCGGCCCCGGCGGATGGGGCGCCTTGCTGGTGTGCAAGGGCGTGGAGAAGGAACTGTGGGGCGGCGAAGCCAACACCACCAACAACCGTATGGAACTGATGGGCGCGATCCGTGGCCTGGAAGAGCTCAAGCGCCGTTGCGACGTATTGCTGGTGACCGACTCCCAGTACGTGATGAAGGGCATCAACGAGTGGATGGTCAACTGGAAGAAGCGCGGCTGGAAGACTGCGGCCAAGGAGCCGGTGAAAAACGCCGACCTGTGGCAATTGCTCGATGAGCAATGCAATCGCCACAACATCACCTGGAAATGGGTGCGCGGGCACATCGGCCATCCCGGCAACGAGCGGGCCGACCAACTGGCCAACCGCGGTGTGGATGAAGTGCGCGGCTACAAACAGAGCTGATGCCGTCTGACGTGTTAAGATCCCGCCCCTTGAAATGTACCAAACCGTTGAGAGCTGAACCCTGATGGCCATCCGATCTGTTGTACTCGATACCGAAACCACCGGCATGCCGGTGACCGACGGCCACCGGATCATTGAAATCGGCTGTGTCGAACTGATGGGCCGCCGCCTCACCGGCCGGCACTTCCACGTCTACCTGCAACCGGATCGGGAAAGTGACGAAGGCGCCATCGGCGTCCACGGCATCACCAACGAATTCCTGGTGGGCAAGCCACGGTTTGCCGAAGTGGCGGATGAGTTCTTCGAGTTCATCAACGGCGCGCAGCTGATCATCCATAACGCGGCGTTCGACGTTGGCTTCATCAACAACGAATTTGCGCTGATGGGGCAGACCGACCGGGCTGATATCACCCGGCACTGCTCGATCCTCGACACCTTGATGATGGCGCGTGAGCGTCACCCGGGCCAGCGCAACAGCCTCGACGCATTGTGCAAACGCTATGGCGTCGACAACTCTGGCCGTGAACTCCACGGCGCGTTGCTCGACTCCGAGATTCTCGCCGACGTCTACCTGACCATGACCGGTGGCCAGACCAGCCTGTCCCTGGCCGGTAATGCCTCGGACGGCAATGGTTCGGCGGAAGGCTCGGGCAATCGTCCTTCGGAAATCCGCCGCCTGCCAGCGGATCGCCAGCCCACCACGATCATTCGTGCCAGCGAGCAGGACATGGCCGAACACGCGGCGCGCCTCGAGGCGATCGCCAAGTCCGCCGGCGCACCCGCGTTGTGGACCCAATTGACCCAGCAATAACCGTCACCCCAGCGCCAGCCCCTGGCTGGCCCTGATCAAGTCATAAGCCTTGCGCGCAATCGGGTTCGCCGTGTTCGGACGGATCCACAGGTAGTACGTGACCTCCGGCATCCTCGGCAATCCATCGTTTTCCCCCAATACCCGCATATCCGGCCCTAGCATCTCCATGCTCCGTGGGGTCACGCCGAGCCCTGCGCGGGTTGCCGCCTTGATACCGATCAGGTTCGATGCCAGGTACGCCTGGCGCCACGGGATATTCGCCCGTTCCAGCGCCTCAAGGGCGTAGCGCCGATAAATGCTCGGCTCATCCACCAGAATCAATGGCAGCGGCTCGCTTGGCGAGTGAATGTATTGCGCCGAACAAATCCACCACACCGGCGAGGTCCGCAGTGCAAAGCCCTCCAGGTTGGCATCGGCGCGGGTGGAAATCACCATGTCGACCTTGCCCCGGTGCAGGTCATCCATCAGGAACGGGCTGCGCCCGACGTCGATCTCCAGGCGCAGGCGCGGTGCCGAGCGGGCGATGTGGCTGAGGATCGGCGGCAGGATGGTGTCGGCGATGTCGTGGGGCGAGCCGATACGCAGTACGCCGCTGAGGCTGCTTTCCCGCAGGGAATTGAGTGCATCGTCATTCAGCGAGAGCATCTGCCGCGCATGCCGCAACAGCTGCATCCCGGGTTCTGTCAGTTGTTTTTGCCGGCCACGTTTTTCAAACAGGCTGACGCCCACTTGTTGTTCCAGACGCTGCATATGCTGGGTGACGGAAGATTGTGTGCGTGCCAGGTGAGTGCCGGCTTCGGCAAAGCTGTGGTGGTCGACCACGGCGATAAAGGTGCGGAGCAGTTCAAGATCGAGGGTCGACATGGCCATTCCAGGGCGTTTTTATATCAAGGGTGCGAAGATAAACATTACAGATGTTTATGTTTTGTCGCGCCGGGTTTTTACGAGGGCTAATGAATTCGAGTATATGGCCAAAAGTCAGCGCGTCCATATACGGGAAGTTATAACGATATTAGATATTTGAATTTCCGTTAGCCCGGCACTCTCCCTAGCATGCCCCCACATCAGGTCGGGGTACGCCGATCGCTAATGAGGGGAGTTCCATGGGGTTTGTGCGCGCGGCGGTAAAACGAAGGTTGCCTGTGGTCCTGGGCGCGTTGATCGCCCTGGGCGGCAGCGCAGTGGCTCAGGCCGATGCGACCCTGGACAAGATCCAGCAGCGCCATGTGCTGGTGGTCGGCGTGCTGCTGTCTGGCGGGCCGTTTGGCGGCATCGACCCCACCACCCAGAAGCCCAGGGGCTTGAACGTCGACCTGGCCAACGAGCTGGGCCGTCAGTTGGGCGCCGAGGTGCAGCTGGTGCCGGTATTGCCGGCCAACCGTGTGCAGTTCCTGCAACAGGGCAAGGTCGACCTGCTGATCGCCAATATGGAATGGACCGCCGAGCGTGGCGAGATCCTCGGGTTCGTGCCGACGCCGTTCTACAAGATCGGCGGCACTGCTGCCGTACTCAAGGACAGCAAGATCACCCGCTGGGAAGATCTCAAGGACCAGCCGGTGTGCACCTCCCAGGGCAGCAGCTACGTCAAGCCGTTGACCGAACTGGGCGCGCAGATCAAGGCCTTCAAGAGCTCTTCGGAATCCCTGCTGGCCCTGCGCGGCAACAACTGCGTCGCCGCGGTGCATGACTCCACCCTGGTCAACCCGCTGATCAACGACAGCGCCGAATGGAAGGATTACCGCACCCTCAGTCCCGAGCTGAACCCGGCGCCATCGGTAATCTGGACCCGCCGTGGCGAGAGCGACACCCAGGCCAAACTCGACCCCATCGTCAAGGACCTGCACCGCAGCGGCTGGCTGATCGAAGCCCAGACCCGCAACCACATCACCCCGGCGTCCCCGGCGCTGGTGGAGTTGCAGAAACAGTTCAAGGGTGCCTGACACATGACATTGAGAACCCTGACTGCCTTGGGCCTGGCACTGTGCGCCAGCCTGGTCCACGCCGACGCCACCCTCGACAAGATCCAGCAACGCCACGCCATCAGCGTCGGCGTGATCCTCAGCGGTCCGCCGTTTGGCACCATCGACCCCAAGACCGGCGAACACCTGGGCTACAACGTCGAACTGGCCAAGGGCCTGGGCCAGGCGCTGGGTGTGGAGACCAGGACCGTTTCGGTACTGGCGCCCAACCGCGTGCAGTTCCTGCAACAGGGCAAGGTCGACGTGCTGATCGCCAACATGCAGTACACCGACGAACGCGCCGAGATTCTCGACTACGTGCCCACGCCCTATGAAGAGGTCGGCGGCGCGGCGTTGATCCGCAAAGGCGCCGGCATCACCCAGTGGGCCGACCTCAAGGGCAAGCCGGTGTGCGTGTCCCAGGGCAGCAACTTCATCAAGCCGTTGCAGGAAACCTACGGCGCGCAGATCAAGGCGTTCCGCAGCCAGTCCGAATCTTTGCTGTCGTTGCGCGGCAATGGCTGCGTGGCGGCGGTGCACGTCAGCCCGACCATGCACGCGCTACTCGGCGATGCCGAATGGTCCGGCTACGAGATCCCGTTGCCGGGGGATTTGATCCCGTCCAAATCCGTGATCTGGATCCGCAAAGGCGAACACGACACCCAGGCCAGGCTCGACGCCATCGTGCGCGACTGGCATCGCAGCGGCTGGTTGATCGCCCTCGGCGAACGTACCGGCATGGCTCCGTCCCAAGCCCTGCGTGATCTGCACGAGCAGTACAGCCATGAGTGAAGCGCTATTCGCCACCCTGCAACAACTGCTCGGCGCCGCCCATGTGCAGCGCAGTGAAGATGCCGCCCAGTACCTGACCGACAAACAGGGCCGCTACACCGGCCAGGTGATCGCCGTGGTGCACCCGGCCAACACCGAGGAAGTGGCCGCCGTGGTGCGTGCGTGTGTCGCCCTGGAAGCGCCCATCGTGGTCCAGGGCGGCAACACCGGCCTGATGGCGGGTGCCACACCGGATGCCAGCGGCCGCGCGGTATTGTTGCTGCTCGACCGCATGAACCGGGTGCGCGTGATTGATACCGACAACGACACCCTGACCGTCGAAGCCGGCTGCATCCTGCAAAACATCCAGGACGTGGCCCGTGAAGCCGATCGCCTGTTTCCATTGAGTCTGGGCGCCGAAGGCAGTTGCACCATCGGCGGCAACCTTGGCACCAATGCAGGCGGCACCGCCGTGCTGCGTTATGGCAACACCCGCGAGTTGACCCTGGGCCTGGAAGTGGTGACCGCCGAAGGCGAAATCTGGAATGGCCTGCGAGGGTTGCGCAAGGACAACACCGGCTACGACCTGCGGGATTTGTACGTGGGCAGCGAAGGTACCCTCGGGATTATCACCGCTGCGACCCTGAAGCTGTTCCCGCTGCCCAAGGCCCAGGCGACAGCGCTGCTGGCGTTTGACGAGTTGGCCCAGGCGGTGGCGTTCCTGTCCCATGCCCGCGCCGGTTTTGGTGCGAACCTCACTGCATTCGAATTGCTCAGCGCCGATTGCCTGGCGTTGTTGCGCGAGCAATTTCCCGAGGGCCCGCAACCGTTTCTCAACGCCAGCCAACCCTGGTTTGCCTTGCTGGAGCTGTCGGATAACCAAGGTGAAACCCACGCCCGCGAAGCCTTCGAAACGGTCCTCGGTGAAGCCTTCGAACAGTCACTGCTGGCCGACGCACTGATCGCCGAAAGCCTGGCGCAAAGCGAAGCGCTATGGCTGCTGCGGGAGAACATGAGCGAAGCGCAGAAGCGTGCCGGACGCAATATGAAGCACGATATCTCGGTGCCCATTTCGCAAATCGTCGCCTTCGTCGCCCATACCGATGCGCTGTTGCAGACGCATTTCCCCGGTGTTCGCAACTTCACGTTCGGGCACCTGGGGGACGGCAACCTGCATTACAACGTGGCTCATCCGCTGGATTCAACGGTTGACGAGCACATGCGCAACTACGCCGAATTGAGCTTGCTGGTACATGACAGCGCCCATGCCCATGGCGGCTCTATCAGCGCCGAACACGGGATTGGCCAGCGCAAGGTCGGCCTGCTGGGCCGCTACAAAAGCCCGGTGGAACTGGACCTGATGCGCCGCATCAAGCGGGCCCTCGACCCGAAAAACCTGCTCAATCCCGGCAAAGTCATTGAGGTGCAGCCATGACCGTTCGCCTGTCCAAGCGGGTGCAGCGCGTGTCGCTGTCGGCCAATGCGGCGGCCAAATCCCGCGCCACGGAACTGCGTGACGCCGGCCGCGACATCCTGGACCTGACCACCGGCGAGCCGGATTTCGATACCCCGGAGCACATCAAGCAAGCCGCCTGCGCAGCCATTGCTGCGGGCGCCACCAAGTACACGCCGACACCCGGGGTAAAAGCCTTGCGCGTGGCCGTGCAGCGAAAACTGGCCGAAGAAAACCACCTGGACTATTCGCTGCCGAATATCGTGATCGCCAACGGCGCGAAACAAATCATCTTCAACGCCTTCGCCGCAACCCTCGACGACGGCGATCAAGTGCTGGTGCCGACGCCTTACTGGCCGTCGTTCCCCGACAGCGTGCGCTTCAACGGTGGCGAGCCGGTTTTTATCGAGTGCGGGCTGGAGCAGGGTTGCAAACTGCTGCCCGCCCAGCTGGAGCAACACATCAATCAACGCACGCGCTGGCTGATCCTTAACGGCCCGGGCAACCCGAGCGGTGCGGTGTATGGCGAGGCTGAACTGCATGCGCTGGCCGAGGTGCTGCGTCGCCATCCCCAGGTGCTGGTGCTGCTGGATGAACTCTACGAACACATCCGCTTCGACGGTCGCCCGGCCCAGAGCCTGCTGAACGTCGCGCCGGATTTGCAGGACCGTTGCCTGCTGGTGGGCGGCGTGTCCAAGACCTACGCCATGACCGGCTGGCGCATCGGTTTCGGCGCCGGACCGCAGGCCTTGACCCATGCAATGGCGGTTGTTCAGTCGCAATCCACCTCCGGTGCTTCCTCCGTGGGCCAGGCTGCTGCATTGGCTGCATTCACCGGCGGGCTGGGCTTTTTGGCCGAGCAGGTAGCGGCCTATCAGCTGCGCCGGGACCTGTTGATGATGGCCCTCGGCACCGTCGTGGGCCTGGAAGTACTCGAACCCCAGGGCGGCTTTTTCGTGTTCGTGCGTTGCGCCGGTTTGCTTGGCCGCTATCGCCCGGACGGTCAGCGCCTGAACGATGATGGCGATGTCGTCGCGTACTTGCTGGAGGAGGGCGTCGCCGGAGTAGCGGGCAGTGCCTACGGCCTGTCGCCGTGGTTTCGCCTGTCCATCGCCACGGCGACCGACAGCGTGGCCGAGGCCGGCCGCCGTATCGCTGTCGCCTGCGGCAAGCTGCGGGGCGTCGAATGAGTCATTGGCTGGAGCTTTTTGTGCACTGGGCCGCCGGTATCGGCCTCAACTACAGCTTCCTGCTGGATGCCTATCAGCGCGGCACCCTGGAGCAGGGCGCGCTGACCACGGTGCTGTTGTGCCTGTTCACCATCGTCGGCAGCCTGCTGGCCGGGATCAGCCTGGCGGCGCTGCTGACTTCCGGCAACCCGTGGCTGGCCAAACCGGCGCGGGTGTTTATCGAAGTCACCCGCAACACGCCGACCCTGGTGCAGCTGTACTGCGCATTCCTGGTGTTGAACATGCTGCTGACCCAGGCCGTCGGCGCGGCCAACCCGCTGACGCCGTTTGCCTGGGTGGTGATCGTGATTTCGCTGCACAAGGGCGCGTTCCACGCCGAAGCCCTGCGCGCCGGCATCGAGGCGGTGCCCGCCGTGACCCTGGAAGCCGCCAGCTCCCTGGCGTTCAGCAGCCGGCAATTGCTGTGGAATGTGCAGTTGCCGTTGGCCCTGCGCTTCGCGCTGCCGTCGCTGATCAACAACCTGATCGACCTGGTGAAAATGACCGCCGTGGCCTCGGCCATCGCCGTGGGCGATATCACCTACGCCTCGATCATGATCTGGACCCAGAGCGACAACGTGCTGGAGCTGATGATTCTGATCCTGAGCTTTTTCGGCTTGCTGAGTTTTACCGTCAATTGTGTGGGGCGCTGGCTGGAAGCGCGCCTGAGGATGCCCGGCTATGGCCATTGATTCATTCCCGGTGCTGTCGGCGTTGCTGCAATGGTCGCCGGCGCTGGTGACTGGTTTCGGCCAGAACATCCTGATCAGCCTGGTGGCGATTGGTCTTGGTTCGCTGCTGGGCCTGATGGTGGGCGCGTTGGCCCTGTCACCCATGCGCCTGCTGCGGTTGCCCGCGCGGATCTGGGTGCAGGTTTTCCGCAATGCACCGTGGCTGGTGCTGATCTATTTCACCACCTACGTGTTCCCGTTCGAGATCCATATCGGCAGCAGCTACGTGTCGTTCCCGGACTGGGTCAAGGTGACGATTGGCCTGGCATTGCCGGCCAGCGCCAACGTGGCGGAGATCTTTCGCGGCGCCATCGGCTCGATCCCCAGCACCCAATGGGAAGCGGCGCGCTCACTGGCATTCACCCGCGGCCAGATATTCAGCTCGATCATCCTGCCCCAGTGCTTCAAGCGCATGTTGCCGCCGTGGATGAACCTCTACGCGGTGGTCACCATGGGCACCGCCCTGGCGTCGCTGGTGGGCGTGCACGACGTGATCGACACCGCACAGATCGCCAGCAACACCGTGAACATGACCGGCTTTACCGTGGTGATCTACCTCAGCCTGTTGGTCCTGTTCTTCGCCTACTGCTACCCGATTTCCCGTTTGACCCAACGCCTGGAGCGCCGTTATGCCTTCTATTGAACCCCTGGTCAGCCTGCGGGATTTGCAGCTGTCGTTCGGTGACAACCGGGTGCTCAAGGGCATCGACCTCGACGTGCATCGCGGCCAGGCGGTGTCGATCATCGGCCCGTCGGGCTCGGGCAAGTCGACCATCCTGCGTTGCATCACCGGCCTGTTGCAGCCTCAGCGCGGCACCATTCGCGTGGGCGAAACCCGGGTCGATACGCTGACCCAGGAAGCCCAGCGCATCGAGTTGCGCAAGCGTGTGGGTTTTGTATTCCAGCAATACAACCTGTTCCCGCATTTGTCCGTGCTGGAAAACCTGGTGATCGCCCCGCGCAAGGTGCTCGGTCGTAACCGTGCCGATGCCGAGAAAGATGCCCGGGCGCTGTTGGCCAAGGTGCGCATGGAGCACAAGGCCGATGCCTATCCGGGCCAATTGTCCGGCGGCCAACAGCAGCGGGTGGCGATTGCCAGGGCGTTGGCGATGCGCCCCGAGCTGATCCTGTTCGATGAAGTGACCTCGGCCCTGGACCCGGAAACCGTCGGTGAAGTACTGACGGTGATTCGCGAGCTGACCGAAGAAGGCATGACCTGCGTGCTGGTGACCCACGAAATGCGCTTTGCCGAAGAGATCAGCGACATCGTCTATTTCACCGAAAACGGCGTGATCGTCGAGCACGGCAGCGCCGAGCAGATCTTCCAGCGCCCCACCAGTGAACGGACCCAGGAATTCCTGCGCCATGCCTTGGGCGATCCCGGCCGTCGGCCGCCGATCGCCAACGATCCGTACCTGTTGACCAACCTGAGCCGCTACACCCTGTCCGTCTAACAAGAGGAACCTCGTCATGAGTACCGCAAACCGTGCCGCCGTTATCGAAGACTTCCTGCAGCAGATCCGCGTCATCAACCAGCGTGGCGTAGACCGCGCGGCCCTGGTGGAAATCGTCGGGCTGCTGGAAACCCTGGCCGAGCGCCGGGACCTGTTCAACTTCAGCGAATTCCCCGCGCCGGTGCCGGGCCAGGGCAGTACCGCGTTCCGCTATCGCCTGAACGACGACGGCGACACGCCCACCCTGTACCTGAACTCGTTGCTGCCGGGCAAAAGCACCCTCCCGCACAACCACGAAACCTGGGCGATCATCAGTGCCGTTGAAGGCCAGGAAATCAACTACGTGTATGGCCGCAACGATGAAGGGCGTGAGGAAGGCTTCACCACCCTGACCCTTGAGAAAGAAGTCGTCGTGCAGCCGGGCACCTCTATCTCGTTCCTCGGTGAAGACCTGCACGGGATTCGCGTTGAGGGTGAGCAGGCGACCTTGCATTTCCACCTGTACGGCTTGCCGCTGGAATCCCTCAATGGCCGTTACGGCGTTGAAGCAGACGGCCGGATCCTCAACTACAACGCCTCGCAGATGGCGCCTTCAATCCGGGCCTATTCCTGAGCACAACACACATCAACTGTGGGAGCGGGCTTGCTCGCGAATGGGGTGTGTCAGCCAATGAATGCGTTTCTGGCCCACCGCATTCGCGAGCAAGCCCGCTCCCACAATTGGATCAGCGTTCATCCAGGGTTTTTTATGATTGATCTGTATTACTGGCCTACGGGCAACGGCCTGAAAGTCGGCATCCTGCTGGAAGAGCTGGAGGCGGAGTACCGCCTGATTCCGGTCAACATCCGCGAAGGCGCGCAGAAGCAGGAAAGCTTCCAGCGCATCAGTGCGAATGGGCGGATTCCGGCGATTGTCGACCACCGCCTTGAAGCACCCCTGAGCCTGTTCGAGTCCGGGGCGATCCTGAACTACCTGGCGGACAAGGCCGGGCGCTTCCTGCCGCCCGCCGGCAGCGCCGAGCGCCAGAAGGTCCAGGAGTGGCTGTTCTGGCAGGTAGGGCATATCACCCCGTACCTGAGCCAGTTGCAGCTGTTCAAGGAGAAGGCTCCGGAACCGATTCCCTTTGCCCTGGACCTGCTGAACGCCGAAGCCACGCGCCTGTATCGGGTGCTGGAGCAGCGCCTGGCCGAGGTGCCGTATGTGGCGGGCGAATATTCGGTGGCCGACATGGCGATTTTTCCGTGGATCCAGCCCCTGCGCCAAGGCCAGGACCTGGCGGACTACCCGCACATCCAGGCCTGGCGTCTGCGCATCAAGGCGCGCCCGGCAGTCCAGCGGGCCTATGCCAAGGGCCGTGAAGTGGCCGCCGGCGAGCGTTCGCTGGCCTTGCAGTAACCCATCTATTTTTTGCGGGACTTCCATGAGCCAGACCATCACACCCGGGCAATTGCAACAATGGCTGTTTGACGGCCAGGAAATCGCCCTGTTCGACGTACGCGAGCACGGCCAATACGGCGAGGCCCACCTGTTTCACGGGGTGAACCTGCCCTATAGCCGCCTGGAACTGGAGGTGCAGCGCCTGGCACCGAATCCCCGGGTGCGCCTGGTGATCTACGACCAGGACGGCGGCGATGTGGCTGCGCGCACGGCACTGCGTTTACAAGCGCTGGGCTACCGCCATGTGCATGTGCTGGAAGGGGGTGCGAACGCTTGGCAGGCGGCGGGTCTGCAGTTGTTCGCCGGGGTGCATGTGCCGTCGAAAGCCTTTGGCGAATTGGTGGAAGAGGCCAGCCACACACCCCACGTCACCGCGCAGCAACTGGCGGACTGGCAGGCCACGGGCGAGCCGCTGGTGGTGCTGGACGGTCGGCCGTTCGATGAATACCGCAAGATGACCATTCCCGGTTCGATCTGCTGCCCCAATGGTGAGCTGGGCTATCGCGTGCACGACCTGGTGCCGGATGAAACCACGCCGATCGTGGTCAACTGCGCCGGGCGTACCCGCAGCATTATCGGCGCCCAGACTTTGATCAACCTCGGGGTGAAGAACCCGGTTTATGCCCTGGAAAACGGTACCCAGGGTTGGTACCTGGCGGACTTCAAGCTGGAGCATGGCAGCACTCGGCGTTATGCCGACCAGGTCTCGACGGATCTGGGCCGGCAGCGCGAAGCTGCCCGGCAGTTGGCGGAGCGGGCAGGGGTGGTCAGTGTCAAGGCGGAGCAGGTCCGGCAATGGGCGGCGGACCCGGCCCGTAGCCTGTTCCTGTGCGATGTGCGTACCGCTGAAGAATTTGCCGCCGGCAGTTTGCCGGGGGCGCAACACACGCCGGGCGGGCAATTGATCCAGTCCACCGACCTGTACATCGGCGTGCGTCAGGCACGGGTGGTGCTGCTGGACAGTGATGGTGTGCGTGCGCCGATTGTCGCCAGTTGGCTGCGGCAGTTGGGGCATGAGGCGTATGTGCTGGAGGGTGGCGTCCACAGTGGATTGGCGCTGGAGGTCAAGGAGGCCGTGCCCTTTGACGCGCTGCCGCTGATCTCGGTGCAGGCGCTGGCCGAGGCGCTGAAGGACGACACCGTGGACCTGGTGGACCTGCGCCCGAGCATGATCCATCGCAAGGGCCGGATTGTCGGTTCGCGCTGGTCGATTCGTTCGCGGTTGACCGCTGGTGGGCGTCCACTGGTGCTGCTGGCTGATGATCCGGCACTGGCCGCTTTTGCTGCGTTGGGCTTGGGCGGCGATGTGCGTTTGCTCGACGGTGGCTATGCCGCGTGGGTTGCGGCCGGTTTGCCGGTGATCGAGGATGCGCAAACGCCTCCGGACAACCAGTGCATCGACTTCCTGTTCTTCACCCACGACCGTCACAGCGGCAACAAGGACGCTGCCCGCCAATATCTCGCCTGGGAAATTGGCCTGTTGGCACAGATGAGCGAAGCGGAAATCGCCAGTCTCAAGCCGTTGTTGCCCGCGTCACGGGTGCGTACCCGGCTGATTCACGCGGCGCGTACCGAAGGCGGCAATGGTGGTCGGGCGGTGAACGTACCGATCACCCGCCTGAGCACCGTGCTGTTCGACAACCTGGCCCAGATGCGTGACGCGCGCTCCCGACGCGACAGTGAGCGGGTCCTGAGTTACGGCGCACGCGGCAATCCCACCGCTTTTGCCCTTGAAGACCTGGTCACCGAACTTGAGGGGGGCTATCGCACACGGCTGTATGGCACCGGGCTCGCCGCCGCGGCGCAGACGTTCCTGGCCTACCTGCGGCCCGGCGACCATGTGTTGATCACCGACGCCGTCTATTCGCCGGTGCGCAAACTGGCCCGGGAGTTCCTCCAGCCATTCGGCATCGAAGTCAGCTATTTCGCCCCGGACGGCAGTGGCCTGGAAGCGCAACTGCAGGCCAACACCAAAATGGTCTACGCCGAAGTGCCGGGTTCGCTGCTGTATGAGCTGTGTGACCTGCCCGCGCTAGCCGCACTGTGCAAGCCGCGGGGCATTCTGTTGGCGGTGGACAACACCTGGGGCTCGGCGTACCTGTACCGACCGCTGGCGCTGGGTGCCGACATCTCGATCATGGCCTTGACCAAGTACCTTGGCGGCCACAGTGACGTGATGATGGGCAGCGTCTGCACCACCGAAGCGGCATGGCCGGCCCTGGCGAAAATGAGCGATACCTTTGGCAATGCAGTGAGTGCCGACGATGCCTACCTGATCCTGCGTGGCGCACGCACCCTGGCTTCCCGGCTGGACGTGCACGAGCGCCAGGCGTTGAAGATTGCCCAGTGGTTGCAGGCGCAGCCGCAGGTCAGGCGGGTGTTTCATCCGGCACTGGCGGAGCATCCTGGCCACGCGCTGTGGAAGCGTGACTTCAGCGGGAGCAACGGTTTGCTGTCCTTCGAACTCGACCGCGCGGATGCCGGCTACGTCGAACGGTTTATCGACGGCCTGCAGCTGTTTGGCCTGGGCGCATCCTGGGGCGGCTTTGAAAGCCTGGTGACCCTGGCCGATACACAGGATCGCCAGAACGCCGCCGACCGTGGATTGAACCCGGTGGTGCGCCTGCATGTGGGGCTGGAGGATGTGGAGGCGTTGATCGAGGACCTGCAGCGCGGGTTCGTGGCGGCGGGGCGTTGAGCCTCGCACCATGACAATTTGCGTCCGCCCATAGGTGCCCATCGAACTTTGTGTTTAACTTCGGCACCTGAAATTCGTTTCACTACCACCACTAGAAGGATTCCGTTCATGGCTCAAGTTACCCTCCGAGGCAACCCTGTCCAGGTCGAAGGCGATTTGCCGAAAGTCGGCGCCAAGGCGCCAGACTTCACCCTGACTGCCGGCGACCTGTCTGACGCGACCCTGGCGACTTTCGCCGGCAAGCGCAAAGTGCTGAACATTTTCCCAAGCGTTGATACCCCGACCTGCGCCACTTCGGTTCGCAAGTTCAACGCTCAGGTCAACGACGTGAACAACACCGTAGTGTTGTGCATCTCCACCGACCTGCCATTTGCCCAGGCGCGTTTCTGCGGTGCCGAAGGCCTGGAAAACGTGAAGAACCTGTCGGACTTCCGTGAGGCAGCCTTTGCTGTCGACTACGGTGTTGCGATTGCTGATGGCCCGCTCAAAGGCCTGACCGCCCGTGCCGTCGTGGTACTGGACGAGAACGACAACGTGCTGCACAGCGAACTGGTCAGCGAAATCGGCCAAGAGCCGAACTACGAGGCAGCCCTGGCTGTTTTGAAGTAACTGTTACTACGCATTACTGTCGTTTTGCAGTAACACGCGTGATGCAGTATTACGGCCTGGCCTAGTCCAGGCCGTTTTTATTTGTGCTTCAGATGCTTAGCCAGATAGCGAATGGACTAAGCACAGAAGTTAAAAGTTGTAATCCAAGGTAAATAGCCGGTAAAGGCGCTTTTCTTAACGCGCCCCAGTGCTTATCTTTCAGCCTCCCGAAGAAGAAGCTCTCGCACCCAATGGTTGATCACTCCATGCAATCCACCCCTCGTCACTCCCGCCGCTGGCTGTTCGGCCTGCTCGTGCTGCTGGTCATTGCCGGCCTGTGCTGGAAGTTCTGGCCTGGCACCAGCCACAAGGACAGCGCCGAGAAGAAGCCCGCCGGGCATGCCGGCAAGTCGGGGATGATGCGCCCGGGCTTTGGGGGTTCTACTGGCCCGGTGCCGGTGCGTGTGGCGCCGGCGGTGCTGGGCGAATTCCCGGTGTACTACAAGGCGCTGGGTACGGTGACGGCACTCAACACCATCAATGTGCGCAGCCGGGTTGGCGGAGAGCTGGTCAAGATCGCCTTTGAAGAGGGGCAGATGGTCAAGGCCGGTGACCTGCTGGCGGAAATCGACCCGCGCAGTTACCAGAATGCCTTGCTCCAGGCCCAGGGCACGTTGCTGCAGAACCAGGCCCAGCTGAAAAACGCCCAGGTCGACGTGCAGCGTTATCGCGACCTGTATGCCCAGGACAGTATCGCCAAGCAGACCCTGGACACCGCCGAAGCACTGGTGTTGCAGTACCAGGGCACGGTCAAGACCAACCAGGGCGCGGTGGATGACGCCAAGCTCAACCTCGAATTCACCAAGATCCGCGCCCCGATCACCGGTCGTGTCGGCCTGCGCCAGGTAGACGTGGGCAACCTCGTCGCCGCCAACGACACCACCTTCCTGGCGGTGATCACCCAGACCCAACCCATCAGCGTGGTCTTCACGTTGCCGGAAAACACCCTGGAAACCGTGCTGGCGCGTTATCACGCCGGCAACAAGCTGCCGGTGGAAGCCTGGGACCGTGGCGATGTCGCGGTGAAAGCCACGGGGGTGCTGCAGAGCCTCGATAACCAGATCGACGTCACCACCGGCACCCTGAAATTCAAGGCGCGGTTCGATAACAAGGACCAGGCGCTGTTCCCCAACCAGTTCGTGAACGTGCACCTGCTGGCCGACACCCTGCACAACGTGGTGCTGGCGCCGTCGGCGGCGATTCAGTTCGGCAATACCGGCACCTTCGTCTACGTTCTCGATGGCGACAAGAAGGTCAAGGTGCGTCCGCTGGTGATCGGTGATTCCGACGGCGACAACACCGTGGTCAAGCAAGGCCTGGCCGCCGGCGACCGCGTGGTGCTGGAAGGCACCGACCGCCTGAAGGACGGCAGTGACATTGAAGTGGTCAACGACAGCGCTGAAGTGCCGACCACGCCGACCGAACACCTCCAGGGTCAACCGGCAGCCAAGACGCAACAAGGCCCGGCTGATGCCGCCAAGGCGCAAAAGGGCGGCGCATGAACCTCTCGCGGCTGTTCATCCTTCGCCCGGTAGCCACTACCCTGAGCATGCTGGCCATTGTCCTGGCCGGCGTGATCGCTTATCGCCTGCTGCCGGTCTCGGCCTTGCCCCAGGTGGATTACCCGACCATCCGGGTGATGACCCTGTACCCCGGCGCCAGTCCGGACGTAATGACCAGCGCGGTCACGGCGCCCCTTGAGCGTCAGTTCGGGCAGATGCCCGGCCTGACCCAGATGGCGTCCACCAGCTCCGGCGGCGCCTCGGTGCTGACCCTGCGTTTCAACCTCGACATCAACATGGATGTCGCCGAGCAACAGGTGCAGGCCGCGATCAACGCCGCCACCAACCTGCTGCCCAAGGACCTGCCGGCGCCGCCGGTGTACAACAAGGTCAACCCGGCGGATACCCCGGTGCTGACCCTGGCCATCACCTCCAAGACCATGTTGCTGCCCAAGCTCAATGACCTGGTCGACACGCGCATGGCGCAGAAGATCGCGCAGATCAGCGGCGTCGGCATGGTCAGCATCGCCGGCGGCCAGCGCCAGGCGGTGCGGATCAAGGTCAACCCCGAGGCCCTGGCGGCCAACGGCCTGAACCTGTCGGATGTGCGCACCCTGATCGCCGCCTCCAACGTCAACCAGCCCAAGGGTAACTTTGACGGCCCCACGCGGGTGTCGATGCTCGACGCCAACGACCAGTTGGTCTCGCCCAAGGAATACGCCGAACTGATCCTCGCCTACAACAACGGCGCGCCGTTGCGGCTCAAGGATGTGGCGCAGATCGTCGACGGCGCCGAGAACGAACGCCTCGCGGCCTGGGCCAACGAAAACCAGGCGGTCCTGCTGAACATCCAGCGCCAGCCCGGGGCCAACGTCATCGAGGTGGTGGACCGCATCAAGGCGCTGTTGCCAAGCATCACCGACAACCTGCCGGCGGGCCTGGACGTGACGGTGCTTACCGACCGTACCCAGACCATCCGGGCCTCGGTCAAGGATGTACAGCACGAATTGCTGATCGCCATTGCCCTGGTGGTGATGGTGACGTTCCTGTTCCTGCGCCGCTTCAGCGCGACCATTATTCCGTCCATCGCCGTGCCGCTGTCCCTGGTGGGCACCTTCGGCGTGATGTACCTCGCCGGTTTCTCCATCAACAACCTGACGCTGATGGCGCTGACCATCGCCACCGGTTTCGTGGTGGACGACGCCATCGTGATGCTGGAGAACATTTCCCGCTACATCGAGGAAGGCGATACACCGCTCAATGCGGCGCTCAAGGGCGCCAAGCAGATCGGCTTCACCCTGATTTCCCTGACCCTGTCGCTGATCGCGGTATTGATCCCGCTGCTGTTCATGGCGGACGTGGTGGGGCGGCTGTTCCGTGAATTCGCGATCACCCTGGCGGTGGCGATCCTGATTTCCCTGGTGGTGTCCCTGACCCTGACGCCGATGATGTGCGCGCGGTTGCTCAAGCGTGAGCCGAAAGAGGAAGAGCAGGGCCGTTTCTACAAGGCCAGCGGCGCCTGGATCGACTGGCTGATCGAGGCCTACGGGCGCAAGTTGCAGTGGGTGCTCAGGCATCAGCCGCTGACCCTGCTGGTGGCCATCGCCACCCTGGGCCTGACCGTGGTGTTGTACATGGTAGTGCCCAAGGGCTTCTTCCCGGTGCAGGACACCGGCGTGATCCAGGGCATTTCCGAAGCGCCACAGTCGATTTCCTTTGCGGCGATGAGCCAGCGCCAGCAGGAACTGGCGAAGATCATCCTCGAAGACCCGGCGGTGGAGAGCCTGTCGTCCTATATCGGGGTAGACGGTGATAACGCCACCCTCAACAGTGGTCGCCTGCTGATCAACCTCAAGCCCCACGGCGAACGGGACCTGAGCGCGGCGCAGATCATCACGCGCCTGCAGCCGCAGTTGGACAAGCTGGTGGGGATTCGCCTGTTCATGCAGCCGGTGCAGGACCTGACCATCGAAGACCGCGTCAGCCGTACCCAGTACCAGTTCAGCATGTCCTCGCCGGACGCCGAGCTGCTGGCCTTGTGGAGTGAAAAGCTGGTACACGCCCTCAGCCAGTTGCCGGAACTCTCCGACGTCGCCAGCGACCTGCAGGACAAGGGCCTGCAGGTGTACCTGGTGATCGACCGTGACGCCGCATCGCGCCTTGGTGTGTCGGTGTCGACCATCACCGACGCGCTGTACGACGCGTTCGGCCAGCGGCAGATATCCACCATCTACACCCAGGCCAGCCAGTACCGCGTGGTATTGCAGGCCCAGTCCGGTGAAACCCTCGGCCCGGACGCCCTGAACCAGATCCATGTGAAAACCACCGACGGCGGCCAGGTGCGGCTGTCGAGCCTGGCCCATGTGGAACAGCGCCAGGCCCAGTTGGCAATCGCGCATATCGGTCAGTTCCCGGCGGTGATGATGTCGTTCAACCTGGCCCCCGGCGTGGCGCTGGGCAAGGGCGTCGACCTGATCAACCAGACCCAGAAAGACATCGGCATGCCGGTGGGCGTGCAGACCCAGTTCCAGGGCGCGGCCCAGGCATTCGAGGCTTCGCTGTCGAGTACCTTGCTGCTGATCCTGGCGGCGGTGGTGACCATGTACATCGTGCTCGGGGTGCTCTACGAGAGCTACATCCACCCGATCACCATCCTCTCGACCCTGCCGTCGGCAGCGGTGGGCGCCTTGCTGGCCTTGCTGCTCAGTGGCAACGACCTGGGGATGATCGCGATCATCGGCATCATCCTGCTGATCGGCATCGTGAAGAAGAACGCGATCATGATGATCGACTTTGCCCTCGACGCTGAGCGCAACCAGGGCCTGGACCCGCAAACCGCGATCTACCAGGCGGCGCTGTTGCGCTTCCGGCCGATCCTGATGACCACCCTGGCGGCGCTGTTCGGTGCCGTGCCGTTGATGCTCGCCACCGGCTCCGGCGCCGAGTTGCGCCAGCCGCTTGGCCTGGTGATGGTGGGCGGGTTGCTGATGAGCCAGGTGTTGACCCTGTTTACCACCCCGGTGATCTACCTGTATTTCGACCGCCTCGGCCGTCGCTGGCGCAAAGAGCCGGTGCGCCTGGAGCCGGTTGAGTCATGAACCTGTCCGGACCTTTCATTCGCCGGCCGGTAGCCACCATGCTGCTGAGCCTGGCGATCATGCTGCTGGGCGGCGTCAGCTTCAACCTGTTGCCGGTGTCGCCATTGCCGCAGATCGATTTCCCGGTGATCGTGGTGTCGGCCAGCTTGCCGGGGGCCAGCCCCGAGGTGATGGCGTCTACGGTGGCCACGCCGCTGGAGCGCTCCTTCGGCGCGATTGCCGGCATTACCACCATGAGCAGTTCGTCGAGCCAGGGTTCGACCCGGGTGATCCTGGCGTTCGACTCCAATCGCGACATCAACGGCGCGGCGCGGGAAGTGCAGGCGGCGATCAACGCCTCGCGTAACCTGCTGCCCAGCGGCATGCGCAGCATGCCCACCTACAAGAAGATCAACCCGTCCCAGGCGCCCATCATGGTGCTGTCCCTGACCTCGGACGTGTTGCCCAAGGGCCAGCTGTACGACCTGGCCTCGACCATCCTGTCCCAAAGCCTGTCCCAGGTGCCGGGCGTGGGTGAAGTGCAGATCGGCGGCAGCTCGTTGCCCGCCGTGCGTATCGAACTGGAGCCCAAGGCCCTCGACCAGTACGGCGTGGCCCTGGACGATGTGCGCAATACCATCGCCAATGCCAACGTGCGCCGGCCCAAGGGTTCGCTGGAGGACAGCCAGCGCAACTGGCAGATCCAGGCCAACGATCAGCTGGAAAAGGCCAAGGACTATGAACCGCTGCTGATCCGCTACCAGAATGGCGCGGCCTTGCGCCTGGGGGATGTGGCGAAGATCAGCGACGGCGTCGAGGACCGCTACAACAGCGGCTTCTTCAACAATGACTCGGCGGTGCTGCTGGTGATCAACCGCCAGTCCGGCGCCAACATCATCGAGACGGTGAAGCAGATCAAGGCACAACTGCCGGCCTTGCAGGCGGTGTTGCCGTCCAGCGTCAAGCTGAACCTGGCCATGGACCGTTCGCCGGTGATCACCGCCACCTTGCACGAAGCCGAGATGACCCTGCTGATTGCCGTGGCCCTGGTGATCCTCGTGGTTTACCTGTTCCTCGGCAACTTCCGCGCCTCGCTGATTCCCACCCTGGCGGTGCCGGTGTCGCTGGTGGGTACGTTTGCAGTGATGTACCTGTTCGGCTTTTCCCTGAACAACCTGTCGCTGATGGCGCTGATCCTCGCCACCGGCCTGGTGGTGGACGATGCCATCGTGGTGCTGGAGAACATTTCCCGGCACATCGACGAGGGTGTGCCGCCGATGAGGGCGGCGTATCTGGGAGCCCAGGAAGTCGGCTTCACCTTGCTGTCGATGAACGTCTCGCTGGTGGCGGTGTTCCTCTCGATCCTGTTCATGGGCGGGATCGTCACCAGCCTGTTCCGCGAGTTTTCCATCACCCTGGCAGCGGCGATCATCGTCTCGCTGGTGGTGTCGCTGACCCTGACCCCGATGCTCTGCGCCCGCTGGCTCAAGCCCCATGTCAAAGGCCAGGAGACAGGCTTGCAGCGCTGGAGCCAGAAGATAAACGACCGCATGGTGGCAGGCTACGCCCGCAGCCTGGACTGGGTGCTGCGCCACAAGCGCCTGACACTGCTCAGCCTGTTGGTGACCATCGGGGTCAACGTCGCGCTGTATGTGGTGGTGCCGAAAACCTTCATGCCCCAGCAGGACACCGGGCAACTGATCGGCTTTGTGCGTGGCGACGACGGGCTGTCATTCAGTGTGATGCAGCCGAAGATGGAAATTTTCCGCAAGGCCGTCCTGCAGGACCCCGCGGTGTTGAGCGTGGCAGGCTTTATTGGCGGCAACAGCGGCACCAACAACGCGGTGATGCTGGTGCGGCTCAAGCCCATCAGCGAACGCAAGATTTCTGCCCAGGCGGTGATCGAGCGCATGCGCAAGAATGTGCCACTGGTGCCCGGCGGGCGCCTGATGCTGATGGCTGACCAGGACCTGCAATTCGGCGGCGGCCGCGACCAGACCACCTCGCAGTATTCCTACATCCTGCAAAGCGGTGACCTGGCGGCCTTGCGCCTGTGGTACCCGAAAGTGGTTGCCGCGTTGCGTGAGCTGCCGGAGCTGACCGCCATCGATGCCCGTGAAGGACGTGGGGCGGCCCAGGTGACGTTGATTGTCGACCGCGACCAGGCCAAGCGCCTGGGCATTGACATGGACATGGTCACTGCCGTGCTCAACAACGCCTACAGCCAGCGGCAGATTTCCACCATCTACGACAGCCTCAACCAGTACCAGGTGGTGATGGAGGTCAATCCGAAGTACGCCCAGGACCCGATCACCCTCAATCAGATGCAGGTGATCACGTCCACCGGTGCGCGCGTGCCGCTGTCGGCCATCGCTCACTATGAGAACAGCCTGGCGGACGACCGGGTCAGCCATGAAGGCCAGTTCGCCTCGGAAAACATTGCCTTTGATATGTCGCCCGGCGTCACGGTGGAGCAGGGCACGGCTGCCATTGAGCGGGCGATTGCCAAGGTCGGCCTGCCGGAAGAGGTGATCGCGAAGATGGCCGGTACGGCCGACGCCTTCGCCGCCACCCAGAAAGGCCAGCCGTTCATGATCCTCGGTGCACTGGTGGCGGTGTACCTGGTATTGGGGATTCTGTATGAGAGCTATATCCACCCGCTGACCATTCTGTCGACCTTGCCGTCGGCGGGGGTGGGCGCCTTGCTTTCGATTTACCTGCTGGGGGGCGAGTTCAGCCTGATCTCGCTGCTGGGGCTGTTCCTGCTGATCGGGGTGGTGAAGAAAAACGCGATCCTGATGATCGACCTTGCGCTGCAACTGGAACGCAAGGACGGCATGAGCCCGCTGGAATCGATCCGCGCCGCTTGCCTGGTGCGGCTGCGCCCGATCCTGATGACCACGCTGGCGGCGATTCTTGGCGCCGTGCCGCTGCTGCTCAGCACGGCCGAAGGCGCGGAAATGCGCCAGCCCCTGGGCCTGACGATTATCGGCGGGCTGGTGTTCAGCCAGATCCTGACCCTCTACACCACGCCTGTGGTTTACCTTTATCTCGACCGCCTGCGCCACCGTTTCAACGGTTGGCGCGGAGTGCGTACCGATGCTGCCCTGGACACTGCGCTATGACCGATTCAACGTTTCCCACCGTGCAACGTCTGGCGATGACTCGCGGCTCAAAGCTGCTGAGCCTGGCCCTGTGCGGCGTGATGCTCAGCGCCTGCGCCGTCGGCCCGGACTACAAACGCCCCGAATTGACCGAGCCTGCCCAGTACAAAGAGGCCCAGGGCTGGCGCCAGGCCGCGCCCAGCGACTCGCTGGCCCGGGGCGCCTGGTGGGAGCTGTACGGCGACAAACAACTGAATGAGCTGGTAGAAAAACTCAACAGTTCAAACCAGACCGTGGCCCAGGCCGAGGCGCGTTATCGCCAGGCCGCCTCGCAGGTGCGCAGTGCCCGTGGGGCGTTCTTCCCCACGGTTGACCTGAGTGCCTCGAAAAGCCGGGCCAGCCAGGGTACCGGCAGCAGTAACGCCAGCCTCAGCAGCTCCAGCAGCGGTATTCGCGACACCCTCAACACCCAGTTGGGCGTGAGCTGGGAAGCCGATATCTGGGGCAAACTGCGCCGGGGCCTGGAAGCCAATGAAGCCAGCGCCGAAGCCAGCGCGGCGGATCTTGCGGCGATGCGCCTGAGCCAGCAATCGGAACTGGTGCAGGATTACCTGCAACTGCGGGTCATGGACGAACAGACCCGTTTGCTGCAAGCCACGGTGGACACCTACCAGCGCTCCCTGCAGATGACCCAGAACCAATACCGCGCCGGTGTCTCGGGCAAGGACGCCATCGCCCAGGCCCTGACCCAGTTGAAAAGCACCCAGGCCAGCATGATCGACCTGATCTGGCAGCGGGCGCAGCTGGAAAACGCAATTGCCGTGCTGATCGGTGTGCCGCCGGCCAACTTCAACTTGGCGGTGAGCAAGGACATTCCGGCGCTGCCGCAGATTCCGGTGAGCTTGCCGTCGCAACTGCTGGAGCGCCGCCCGGATATCGCCCAGGCGGAGCGCTCGGTGATCGCGGCCAACGCCAACATCGGCGTGGCCAAGACCGCCTACTACCCGGACCTGACCCTGAGCCTGGCCGGCGGCTACTCCAGCAGCACCTACGCCGACTGGATCAGCCTGCCGAACCGCTTCTGGTCGGTGGGGCCGAAACTCGCCATGACCCTGTTCGACGGGGGCCAGCGTTCGGCCGAAGTTGACCGCGCCGAGGCGTCCTACGATGAGACCGTGGCCAAGTACCGCCAGACCGTACTCGATGGGTTCCGCGAGGTGGAAAACTACATGGTCCAGCTCAAGGTCCTGGAAGACGAGGCGGTCGTGAGTAACGAGGCCCTCGAAGCGGCCCGGGAATCCCTGCGCCTGACCCAGAACCAGTACAAGGCCGGGTTGATCGCCTATCTCGATGTGGTCACCGTGCAAGCCACCGCCCTGAGCAACGAGCGTACGGTGCTGACCCTGCTGCAAACCCGGCTGGTTGCCAGTGTGCAACTGATCGCTGCACTGGGCGGTGGCTGGGATGGCCAAATGCAGCTGAGCGACAAGAAGTAAACACCGCTCTGGCTGGTGTACGGGCTTGTGTGGGAGCGGGCTTGCTCGCGAAAGCGGTGGGTCAGTCAACTGTGTATGAACTGACCCGCCGCTTTCGCGAGCAAGCCCGCTCCCACAAGGGTTCTGCGGTGTTTTTGAGCCAGCGGATTGGCGTCAAATTTTGAATGATGGCTATACGACAATATTTCAGGTGTACAAGATTTATTCTCGCTACAATCCCTGACTTTTCAGCCCGGCACGGATGCCGTTCGGCCCATAGGTCACGAGAAGTCCCATGCTCACCGGTAGTTATTCCCCCGCCCTGGTCCTGATTTCCCTGTTCGTCGCGATCCTCGCATCCTATACGGCGTTGGACCTGACCGGCCGCATCGCCACTGCCAGGGGCCGCGCGGTGTACCTGTGGATGGGCGGCGGCGCGCTGGCGATGGGCGTGGGCATCTGGTCGATGCACTTTATCGGCATGCTCGCCTTCCGCCTGCCCATCAGCCTCGGCTATGACGTCGGCATCACGGCGCTGTCGTTGTTGATCGCGATCCTGTCCAGCGGTTTTGCCTTGTGGCTGGTGAGCCAGCCGCGTTTGCCGGCGTGGCAACTGGCATTTGGCGCATTGATCATGGGCGCCGGCATCAGCGCCATGCACTACACCGGCATGGCCGCCATGCGCATGACCCCCGGCATCGACTACGACCCCACGCTGTTCACCGCCTCGTTGCTGATTGCCGTGGGTGCGTCGGCGGCGGCGTTGTGGATTGCCTTCAACCTGCGGCGCAACACGCCGTATGTGCGGTTGGCCCGAGGCGGGGCGGCGATGGTGATGGGCGTGGCGATTGTCGGCATGCACTACACCGGCATGGCCGCCGCGCGTTTCGCCGATGGCAGCTTCTGCGGCGCGGCCCTGGACGGCTTGAGTGGCAAGGGCCTGGATAACCTGGTGCTGGTTACCACCCTGGCAGTGTTGATCATCGCGCTGCTGACCTCCCTGGCCGATGCCCGCCTGGAAGCCCGCACCGCGGTGTTGGCCGACTCCCTGACCCAGGCCAACCAGGAACTCACCCACCTGGCCCTGCACGACATGCTCACCGGCTTGCCCAACCGCACCCTGCTCGCCGACCGGATCCAGCAGGCGATACAGCGGGTGAACGAAGAGGGCGGCTGCTTCGCGCTGATGTTTATCGACCTGGACGGCTTCAAGCCGGTGAATGACGCTTTTGGTCACCACATGGGCGACCAGCTGCTGCAGCAAGTCGGTCTGCGCCTGCGCGAAGACTTGCGCAGCCAGGACACCCTGGCCCGCATCGGCGGTGACGAGTTTGTATTGCTGGTGCAATTGGGCCAGCCCGACGATGCGTTGCGCCTGGCCGAGCGCCAGGTGGGCATGATCAACCAGGCCTTCCACGTCGCCGAGCATGAGCTGAAAATCTCCGCCAGCATCGGCATCGCACTGTTCCCCGGCAACGGCGCCACGCCCCAGGAACTGCTGATGAACGCCGACGCGGCGATGTATCACGCCAAGGGCATGGGCAAGAACGGCTACAGCTTTTTCGACGTGTCGATGAACACCAATGCGCGCAAGCAACTGCAACTGCTGCAGGACTTGCGCAATGCCGTGGAGCACGAGCAGTTCCGGCTTTATTACCAGCCCAAGTTCGACGCCATCAGCGGCCGCCCGGTCGGTGCCGAGGCGCTGCTGCGCTGGGAGCACCCGCAACAAGGCCTGTTGTTGCCGGACAAGTTTATCGAGCTGGCGGAAAAGACCGGGCTGATCATCCCCATCGGCGAATGGGTACTCAACGAAGCCTGCCGCCAGATGCAGGTGTGGTATGCCCAGGGCTATCACGACTGGCGCATTGCCGTGAACCTGTCGGCGTTGCAGTTCTGCCACGCCGGGCTGGTCAAGAGTGTCGCCGCTGCCCTGGAACGCCACCGCTTGCCAGCCAACAGCCTGACCCTGGAAATCACCGAAACCACCGCCATGAGCGATGCCGACGCGAGCATGACGGTGTTGCAGAAGCTTTCGGACATGGGCGTCGACCTGTCCATCGACGACTTCGGTACCGGCTATTCGAGCCTGATGTACCTCAAGCGTCTGCCGGCCAATGAGCTGAAGATCGACCGGGGATTTGTGCGTGACCTGGAGCACGACAGCGACGACGCCGCTATCGTCTCGGCCATCGTCGCCCTCGGTCAGGCCCTGGGCCTGCGCATTGTGGCCGAGGGTGTAGAGACCGACTCACAGCAGAGCTTCCTCACCCGGCTGGGCTGCGATTCGCTTCAGGGGTATCTGCTGGGGCATCCGTTGCCGGCCGAGGGTTTCATGGCCGACATCCAGCGCGCCGAGCAGGTGGTGAGTGTGCATTCGGTGATGTGAGCCCATGCAAAACCTGCAGGGCGCAGGTAGTATTGGATCCATCAGCTCACGTTGAACCAGGAGACCTTACACATGGACAAAGTCGTCGTCATCACCGGTGGCAGTCGTGGGATCGGCGCCGCCACGGCGCTGCTGGCCGCCGCCCAGGGCTATCGCATCTGTATCAATTACCAGGCCGATGAAGACGCCGCCCACCGCGTACTTGAGCAAGTGCGTGCCCTCGGCGCCCAGGCGATTGCCGTGCGGGCTGATGTGAGCATTGAAGACGAAGTGATTGGCCTGTTCCACCGGGTCGATACCGAACTGGGCCGGGTGACGGCACTGGTCAACAACGCAGGTACCGTCGGGCACAAGTCGCGGGTCGATGAGATGTCCGAGTTCCGCATCCTGAAGACCCTCAGGACCAATGTGTTGGGGCCGATCCTGTGTGCCAAGCATGCGCTGCTGCGCATGTCGCCCAAGCATGGCGGGCAGGGCGGCAGCATCGTCAACGTTTCATCGGCCGCCGCCCGGTTGGGCTCGCCGGGGGAATATGTGGATTACGCCGCGTCCAAGGGCGCGCTGGATACCTTCACTCTCGGGCTCTCCAAGGAAGTGGCGGGCGAGGGGATCCGGGTCAATGGCGTGCGTCCCGGGTTTATTTTCACCGACTTCCACGCCCTGAGCGGCGACCCGGATCGGGTCAGCAAGCTTGAGCCGGGCATCCCCATGGCCCGTGGCGGGCGTGCAGAGGAAGTCGCGGAAGGGATTATCTGGCTGCTCTCGGACAAGGCGTCCTATGCGACGGGAACCTTTCTTGACCTGGCGGGCGGTCGGTAGTTTTGTACCGCCTGTGGCGAGGGGCACGCCGCTCGCCACAGCCCAGGTATCAAGCGCCGCGCAGCGCTTCATAGCCCCTGAGGGAAAACGCCTTGAGCAGGCTGGCCTCCGAGTCTGGATGAATGGCGTAGCCGTGATTCGAAAAACCGTCCAGGACACCGTTGCGGCTATGGCTGGCGCTTAATTTGAGATCGTCCACGTTGTCGATAAATCGCAGTACCTTATCCAGGTTGTAGGTGGCGTCGGCGCGAGAGTCCGGGTCTTGGTTGGCCGCGCTCCAGTCACCCACCTGGCGCTTCAGGTCATCGCTCACTTCGTAGTGGTCGCGGTTATCCAGGAAGTTCTTCAGCACAGGGCTTTGTTCGGTAATCTGGTCACTTGATCGATGATCTCCCGCGGGGCGCCCGGTAGCGCCTGTCATTTCGCGCACCTGTTGCTGCTCTGCGGCACGCATATAGTGGGGAGGAACGGGAAGGGGTCGCAGGCCGGCAGCTGAAGAAATAGTCATAAGGCATCTCTGATGTGAACCAAGTGAATGCGCTCTTTCTATCGTAAGAAATAGCGCACTCCTGTGTGGTTCTTAGCCCGGCTACGGTTCCCATCCGTAGGTTAAAACGACCGCACAATCTTCCCCAGCGTCTCCATCGCCTTCTCACACGACTCATCCCACGGGCTGCCGTAGTTCAAGCGAATGCAGTTCCTGAAGCGCTGTGTCGGCGAGAAGATCGGTCCCGGTGCGATGCTGATGCCCTGGGCCAGCGCCATCTGGAACAACTTCAACGAGTCGGTCTGCTCCGGCAATTCCAGCCACAGGAAGTACCCGCCGGCAGGCTGGCTGACCCGTGTCTGCGCCGGGAAATAGCGCGCGATGGCGGCGAGCATGGCGCTTTGCTGTTCTTCCAGCGCGTAACGCAATTTACGCAGGTGCCGGTCGTACCCGCCGTGTTGCAGGTAATCGGCAATCGCCGCCTGGGCGGGCATCGAGGCACACAGCGACGTCATCAATTTCAGCCGCTCGATCTTCTGCGCATAACGTCCCGCGGCGACCCAGCCGATGCGGTAGCCCGGAGCCAGGCTCTTGGCGAACGAGCCGCAATGCATCACCAGGCCTTCGGTGTCGAACGCCTTCGCCGGTTTGGGCGCCTGTTGACCGTAGTACAACTCGGCGTACACGTCGTCTTCGATCAGCGGCACCTGGTGGCAGCGCAGTAACTCCACCAGTTCCTGTTTCCGGGCCTCGGGCATGGTTGCGCCCATCGGGTTCTGGAAACTGGTCATGCACCAGCAGGCCTTGATCGGGTAGCGCTCCAGGCTTTGCGCCAGCACCTTGAGGTCGATGCCATCGCGCGGATGTACGGGGATTTCCACCGCCTTGAGTTTCAGGCGCTCGAGGATTTGCAGGCTGGCGTAGAACGCCGGTGCTTCGATGGCCACCAGGTCGCCCGGCTCGGTCACGGCTTGCAGGCACAGGTTCAGTGCTTCAAGGGCGCCGTTGGTGATCAACAGTTCTTCCATGGGCAGCATCAGCCCGCCCACCATGTAGCGCAAGGCAATTTGCCGGCGCAGTTGCGGGTTGCCCGGCGACATGTCGGTGACCACCATGCGCGGGTCCATTTCCCGGCTGGCGCTGGCCAGGGAACGGGCCAGGCGTTGCAGCGGGAACAGCGTCGGGCTGGGGAAGGCCGAGCCGAAGGGCACGGTTTGCGGGTCCTTGATGGAATCGAGCACCGAGAACACCAATTCGCTGACGTCCACCTCGGTGGACTCGTGCACATGGGCACTCACCACCGGCTCGGAAAACGGGCTGGGCGCATGGGTGTTGACGAAGTACCCGGAGCGCGGCCGGGCGCGGATCAGCCCGCGTCGCTCCAGCAGGTAGTACGCCTGGAACACCGTGGACGGGCTGACACCGTAGGTCTGGCTGGCATAACGCACCGAAGGCACGCGCTGGCCGGGCCCGAGCACGCCGGAGCGGATCAGTTCTGCGATGTCGTCGGCGAATTTCTCGTAGCGTTTCATTGGGGCTCAGTGCTTTGAACAGATTTTGCTGATTGAACACAGATCAAACGGTGGGAGCGGGCTTGCTCGCGAAAGCAATCTTTCAGTTGATGTATCCATTGACTGGCACACCGCTTTCGCGAGCAAGCCCGCTCCCACATTTTGATCTCCAGTGTTGCTGAAAGCTGGGCTCAGCGATTCAATGGCGCCACAAACCGGCTGTCCGCCGCGCTGTAAATCCACGGCTCATCCACGTCCGAGACCTTGAAGCGGATCGTCTGCGAACTGCTGGCGGGCTTCTCTGCGGTCATCGCCACCGACACCGGCACATCGGTAATCTCACCTGGTGCCAGGCTGATCTCGGTCTTGCCCTGCAGCTGGAAGCCGTCGCCGTCCATCAGCTCCAGGCGGTAATCCTGGCGCTGCTGGGTCTTGTTGATGACCTTGAGGCTGTAGATGTTCTCGATCAAGCCGTCACTGTTCTCGCGAAACATCCCCCGGTCCTTGGTCACGTCCAGCGACACCATCGGGCGTTCTACCAGCGCCACCACCAGCGCGCCGATCATCACCAGCAGCACGGCACTGTAGCCGATCAGGCGTGGCCTGAGCAGATGGGTCTTGCCACCTTGCAACTGATGCTCCGAGGTGTAGCTGACCAGGCCGCGGGCATAGCCCATTTTATCCATGATCGAATCACAGGCATCGATACACGCGGCGCAGCCGATGCATTCCATTTGCAGGCCGTCACGGATGTCGATGCCGGTGGGGCATACCTGCACGCACAGCTGGCAGTCGATGCAATCACCCAGGCCGACGTCCGCCGGTTGCACGTCTCGTTTGCGCGGGCCACGGTTCTCGCCGCGGGCTACGTCGTAGGAAATGGTCAGGGTGTCCTTGTCGAACATCACACTCTGGAACCGCGCATACGGGCACATGTGCATGCACACCGCTTCACGCAGCCAGCCGGCGTTGATGTAGGTGGCGCCGGTAAAGAACAGCACCCAGAACAGGCTTACGCCACCCATCTGCCAGGTCAGCAGCTCCTCGGCCAGCGGCCGGATCGGCGTGAAGTAGCCGACAAATGTCAGCCCGGTCAGCACGCTGATCCCCAGCCACAGCGTGTGCTTGGCCGAGCGCCGCGCCAGCTTGTCCAGGCTCCAGGGCGCAGCTTGCAGCTTGATGCGTTGGTTTCGCTCGCCTTCAGTGACCTTTCCGCACCACATGAACAACCAGGTAAACGAGCTTTGCGGGCAGGTATAGCCACACCACACACGCCCTGCGAATACGGTGATGGCGAACAGGCCGAACGCGCAGATGATCAACAGCGCCGACAGCAGGATGAAATCCTGGGGCCAGAACGTGGCACCGAAGATGTGGAATTTGCTTTCAGCCAGGTCCCATAACACCGCCTGCCGTCCGCCCCAGTTCAGCCACACGGTGCCGAAAAATGCCAGGAACAGAAAGCCCGCGCCTGCCACGCGCAAGGTACGGAACAGGCCGGTAAAACTGCGGGTGTGAATCAGGTTGTCGCTGGATTTGGCCTTCATCTTCTTTGGATGTGCAGGCTCAAACACTTCTACGGTTCGGACGGGGATTCTATCGCTCATGGTCTTTCGCTCATCAGCCTCCATCAGGCAGATGAACTATGACCGGCGCTCTGTTTGCATAACAGACTCAGGTATGGCGATAAAAAGCGGATCAGATGGGCCGCCCGTGCATGCCTGCGACAATGTGCTGCACCCGGTGGTGCGCGGGGTGCAGCGCTTTTGAGGCGGGGCTGATCCAGGTCAATCAAATCACCGAATCACCGTCGGTAGCTTTCAAGTGCTTACGGCCGTCTTTGGCACCCGCTACGGTCAATGCGTCGGCTTCGGCTTCGGTGATATAGGTGCGGTCACCGTTCAGCTTCACGAACGACATGGATTTCTCGCTGTCGGTTTCGACCGTGACATGGGTGGCTTCCAGTTGTTTCTCGTGGCCGTCCACATCGACGGTGAAGAAACATTGCTGACCTTCGATACGTACGGGCATATCGATCTCCTTTTTGTGGGCTATTACTGATTAGGGTGGGATGCGCAGGCAATGGTTCTGCGCAACTGACTGACGGTCGATGCTGTCCATGTTCTATCGACCCCCAACAAGGAAACGTCCATGGACGCCTGGTGGCATGAAGTCTGGGTAACCCTGCAAGCGGAATTTGCCGATATCGGCGATGCCCGGCAACTCACGCAAATCACCGTTCGGCTGCTGATTGCGGCGATATTGGGCGGGATCCTGGGTTACGAGCGCGAACAGAAAGGCAAGGCCGCCGGGGTACGCACCCACATGCTCGTGGCCCTGGGCGCCGCGCTGTTCGTGTTGGTGCCGAGCATGTCCGGCTCCCAGGCAGACGCCATGAGCCGTGTGCTGCAGGGCGTGATCGCGGGCATCGGCTTTCTTGGCGCCGGCACCATCCTAAAGGGCAAGGAAGACGAGGAGGGTCAGCACGTCAAAGGGCTGACCACCGCCGCCGGCTTGTGGATGACCGCCGCCATTGGGGTGGCGGCGGGAATGGGGCGGGAATCCACGGCGGTACTCAGCACGTTGTTGGCCTTGGCGGTGTTCAGTGTGATGCCAAGAATCGTCAGGCTATTGGAAAAGAATTAGTCGCCGTATGTTTCATCAGGTCGCGCGTGAATGGGCTGACAGCGTGATATCGAGGCGTGTGCAACTTCACGCTCCTGCTGGACTGATCACCGTACCGGAATGGTGATTTGATCTTCTTTGTGATACGCGAATATGCGTTGGTCTTGAGCGAGCAAGTCAACACGAACCACCGGAAGCAGGCGCTGCGTATAGCCGTAATACTCGCGCTGAAGTTTCTTGGCCGCATCTCTTCCTGGCAAGTTGGCAGCGTTATAGAAGAAAGCCTGGAAGGGGACTTTATCAATCTCGGACACTGTCCAGGCTGAGGTGACGACTTCATTCCAATCTTCAATATAGTTTGCCGGCATCAGTTTTCTGACAGTGATGCTTAGAGAAAACTGCTGCACCGATCCACGAAACGCACACATAAAAAAATAAGCCGGTTTGACTTTGTTGAAGTGGGCCAGCCAGGTGGGGCCATCCACCACGCCTTGCTCATCGCAGTGCCGGCTCCATTCACGCTGGTAGCCTGGCAGCTCCCTGGAAGTTTCGCCGCATCCATCCGGGCGGTCACCTGTCGCACCATTGGTGGGAAAAGAGCAGCGCACGCTGATTGGGCCCGCTGCGGTGGAGGGCAATGCCGACATTATTACGCCAGCGTCCCGTGCAAACAGCTTCCTGATACCCAGGTCGGCTCGCAGGTAAGAGAATGCGGCGGCATTGCGCTCAAGCTCGCCGGGCGATGCTATGAGGCTGTCAGTGACGCGAATAAGCACCCCATTGCAGTGATACAGGGCCAGGCCATCGGCACACTGAGCAGCGGTGTCCTGGTAGCGGTTGTTTAATTTGCTTGCGATTTCCGTATCGAGCGGGCCGGAGGGTTCGGTGGTGCAGGCGGTCAAGGTGCAAAGGAAAAGCAGCAGGTAGGCGGCTGTTCTTTTCATGAGGTATCTCCGAGAGGTTTTATTGTTCTGTTGTTCGCGCGTCGCACACTTTGATCATGGGCGGCGTTCGTCTCGGTTGATACTGTCGGTTTTGACAGTTCTTTATAATTTTTTGTGAATGAAGTTGCAGCTTATAGATTCAAGTAAACGCGGAAGCCTGAAGCTTCCGCTTTTTACTTCCTGTGATCGGTCTCTTCAGACAATCACCGGCGGCATCGTCGTCGGTGGTTCCTCCACCGGTGGTGGCTGTGTGCCTGGCGGTTCCTGCTCGGGAACCGGGTCGGGTTCGGTCGGCGGTAATGTGGGCTTATCTATATTGGGATCAGGCGTTTCAGCCGGAATAGGGATATTCATCGGTATGGCCTCCTTTGTGCTTTGCTCTATCGGTGGACAATCGCGTGGTGGATTTGATTCCCCGCCCGATGGCGGGATATCCGCCTGAACTTTTCACTCGTCGGCATGCTCGGAACCTAGACGGCCCTGCTCAGGGAGAGTGGCGTCGTTTCAGAATTTGAATCAAGCACAAGAGCGTCCACTGGGCGTTAAGGGGAGATGCTCGATGACTGCTGAAACACTGACTCAAGACGATTCAACCTCCACATTACCGCTGTCCCAGGCACTGTTGCTGCCAAGGATCGCGATTGAAAGCACGACCCCGGTGATCGATGGCGGCGAGTTCGCCGTCAAGGCTGTGGTTGGCCAGCGCGTGCAGGTTGCCAGCAAGGTGTTCGCTGATGGCCACGACAAGCTTGCGGTGATGATCCGCTGGCGCCCGCGCAGTGAAGAAAGCTGGCACAGCGTGGTGATGACCGATGTCGGCAACAACGGCTGGGAAGGCGCATTCACCGTGACCGCCCAGGGCCCGCATGAGTATTGCATCGAAGCCTGGATCGACACGTTTGCCAGCTTTCGCTACGAACTGAGCAAGAAACACGAGGCCGGGGTGCCCGTCAGCCTGGAGTTGCAGGAAGGTCGCAGCCAGGTCTTGCAAGCCGCCGAGCGCAGTGACAATGAGCTGCGTGACCGCTTGATGTTGCTGCACCACGAACTCTCCGGTTTGCTGGAAACCGAGCAGGTCGCGTTGTTCCTGCACGAAGACAGTGCACACCTGATGACCCAGGCCGATCACCGCGCCTATTTGAGCATCAGCCCGGTGTACCCGATTGATGTAGAGCGCGAGGCTGCGCAATTTGCCAGCTGGTACGAGTTGTTTCCCCGCTCGATCACCGACGATCCCGCGCGCCATGGCACATTCAACGATGTGCACTCACGGCTGTCGATGATCCACGACATGGGCTTTGACGTGCTGTACTTCCCGCCGATCCATCCGATCGGTCGCAGCCACCGCAAGGGCAAGAACAATTCCCTGACCGCCGGGCCGGACGACCCGGGCAGCCCGTATGCCATCGGCAGCGAAGAGGGCGGCCACGAGGCGATCCATTCGCAGTTGGGCACCCGTGAGGATTTCCGCAACCTGGTCAAGGCCGCCGCCGACCATGGCCTGGAAATCGCCCTGGATTTTGCCATCCAGTGCTCCCAGGACCACCCGTGGCTCAAACAGCATCCGGGCTGGTTCAACTGGCGGCCCGACGGCACGATCAAATACGCCGAGAACCCGCCGAAGAAATACCAGGACATCGTCAACGTCGACTTCTATGCGGCCGACGCGATTCCCAGCCTGTGGGTCGAGTTGCGCGACATCGTGGTCGGTTGGGTGGAAGAGGGCGTGAAGACCTTTCGCGTCGACAACCCCCACACCAAGCCGCTGCCGTTCTGGCAATGGCTGATCAGCGATGTGCGTTCTAAATACCCCGAAGTGATCTTCCTCGCCGAAGCCTTCACCACCCCGGCGATGATGGCGCGCCTGGGCAAGGTTGGTTACTCCCAGAGCTACACCTACTTCACCTGGCGCAACACCAAGGCAGAGTTGAGCGAGTACCTGAGCGAACTGAACGAGTCGCCGTGGCGCGAGTGCTTCCGGCCGAACTTCTTCGTCAACACCCCGGACATCAACCCCGGCTTCCTGCATGAATCCGGCCGCGCCGGCTTCTTGATCCGCGCCGCGTTGGCCACCATGGGCTCAGGCCTGTGGGGCATGTACTCGGGTTTTGAACTGTGCGAAGCGGCCCCGGTGCCGGGCAAGGAAGAGTACCTGGACTCGGAGAAGTACGAGATCCGCCCGCGAGACTTCACGGCGCCGGGCAACATCATTGCCGAGATCGCCCAGCTCAACCGCATCCGCCGGCAGAACCCGGCCTTGCAGACGCACCTGGGGCTCAAACTCTACAACGCGTGGAACGACAACATCCTGTACTTCGGCAAACGCAGCGAGGATGGCAGCAACTTTATCCTGGTGGCCGTGAGTCTCGACCCGTTCAACGCCCAGGAGGCCAATTTCGAGTTGCCGCTGTGGGAGCTGGGCTTGCCGGACGATGCCCAGACCCAGGGCGAAGACCTGATGACCGGCCACCGCTGGACCTGGTACGGCAAGACCCAGTGGATGCGCATCGAACCGTGGCATCAGCCATTCGGCATCTGGCGCATTACCGTAAGTTGAGATCGTTCCCACGCTCCGCGTGGGAATGCAGCCCCGGACGCTCTGCGTCCCCCAAGCGTGACGCGGAGCGTCGCAACAGGCATTCCCACGCAGAGCGTGGGAACGATCAGCGGCCCTCACGAATTTTCCAGGAGTTTCCAATGGCGAAGAAACCCAAGGCTGCCACCTTTATCAAAGATCCGCTCTGGTACAAGGACGCGGTGATTTATCAGGTTCACGTCAAATCGTATTTCGACTCCAACAACGACGGCATCGGTGATTTTCCCGGGCTGATCGCCAAGCTCGACTACATCGCCGACCTTGGTGTGAACACCATCTGGCTACTACCGTTCTACCCCTCGCCACGCCGTGACGATGGCTACGACATCGCCGAATACCGCGGCGTGCACAGCGACTACGGGACCATGGCCGACGCCAAGCGCTTTATCGCCGAAGCCCATAAACGCGGGCTGCGGGTGATCACCGAGCTGGTGATCAACCACACCTCCGACCAGCACCCCTGGTTCCAGCGCGCCCGCAAGGCCAAGCCCGGCTCGGCGGCGCGGGATTTCTACGTATGGTCCGATGACGATCAGAAATACGACGGCACCCGGATCATTTTCCTCGACACCGAAAAGTCCAACTGGACCTGGGACCCGGTCGCCGGCCAATACTTCTGGCACCGCTTTTACTCCCACCAGCCGGACCTCAACTTCGATAACCCGCAGGTCATGAAAGCCGTCCTGTCGGTGATGCGCTACTGGCTCGACATGGGCATCGACGGCCTGCGCCTGGACGCGATTCCGTACCTGATCGAGCGCGACGGCACCAACAACGAAAACCTCCCCGAAACCCACGACGTGCTCAAGCAGATCCGCGCCGAGATCGACGCCAACTACCCCGACCGCATGCTCCTGGCCGAAGCCAACCAATGGCCGGAAGACACCCAGTTGTACTTCGGGGACAAAAAGGGCGACGACGGCGATGAGTGCCACATGGCGTTCCACTTCCCGCTGATGCCGCGCATGTACATGGCGCTGGCCCAGGAAGACCGTTTCCCGATCACCGACATCCTGCGCCAGACCCCGGAGATCCCGGCCAATTGCCAATGGGCAATCTTCCTGCGCAACCACGATGAACTGACCCTGGAAATGGTCACCGACAAAGAGCGCGACTACCTCTGGAACTATTAC
This sequence comes from Pseudomonas sp. GP01-A4, assembly GCF_058780865.1. Classification (NCBI taxonomy): domain Bacteria; kingdom Pseudomonadati; phylum Pseudomonadota; class Gammaproteobacteria; order Pseudomonadales; family Pseudomonadaceae; genus Pseudomonas; species Pseudomonas sp. GP01-A4. The sequence goes on along the minus strand of NZ_JBYSWF010000008.1, from coordinate 39,253 downwards.
GCTGCCGACCGCCGTGCACGTATCAACCTGGGGATTCGCCGCCGCCTGGCGCCGCTGATGGAACGCGACCGCCGGCGCATCGAGCTGCTCAACAGCCTGCTGCTGTCGATGCCGGGCACGCCGACCCTGTACTACGGCGATGAGATCGGCATGGGCGACAACATCTACCTCGGTGACCGCGACGGCGTGCGTACGCCGATGCAATGGTCCATCGACCGCAACGGCGGCTTCTCCCGCGCCGACCCGGCCAGCCTGGTATTGCCGCCGATCATGGACCCGCAATACGGCTACCAGTCGGTCAACGTCGAAACCCAGACCCAGGACCCGCACTCGTTACTGAACTGGACGCGGCGCATGCTCGCGGTGCGTAAACAGTCCAAGGCGTTCGGTCGCGGCAGCCTGAAAATGCTCTCGCCCAGCAACCGCCGCATCCTGGCGTATACCCGCGAATACGCAGGCGCCGATGGCAAGAATGAAATCATCCTGTGCGTGGCCAACGTGTCCCGCAGTGCCCAGGCCGCAGAACTGGACCTCTCGGCGTTTGCCGGCATGGTTCCGGTGGAGATGCTCGGTGGCAATGCCTTCCCACCGATTGGCCAGCTGAATTTCCTGCTGACCCTGGCGCCGTATGGCTTCTACTGGTTCGTGCTGGCTGCGGAAAACCAGATGCCAAGCTGGCACGTGGAACCGGCACAAAGCATCCCGGACTTCACCACCCTGGTTCTGAAGAAACGCATGGAAGAATTGCTCGAAGCACCGTGCCGCACCACCCTAGAACAGAATGCGTTGCCGGCGTGGCTGCCCAAGCGCCGCTGGTTTGCCAGCAAGGATACGGCGATCGACAGCGTGCACATCGCTTATGGCGTGCGCTTTGGCGACCCGCAGCATCCGGTGCTGCTCAGTGAAATCGAAGTCACCAGCGCCGGCCAGGTCAGCCGCTATCAACTGCCGTTCGGCTTCCTTGGCGAAGACCAGTTCACCAGCGCCTTGCCGCAACAACTGGCGCTTGCCCGTGTACGGCGAGTGCGTCAGGTAGGTTTGGTGACCGATGCCTTCAGCCTCGACACTTATATCCGCGGCGTGCTCCAAGGCCTGCAGGCCAAAACCGTCCTCGACTCCACCGATGGCGAGATTCGCTTCGAGCCCACGGCGCAGTTGGCCAAACTGGAATTGAACGACGAGTCGGAAGTGCGCTACCTCGCGGCGGAGCAGTCCAACAGTTCCGTGGTGGTGGGCGGCAGCCTGGTGCTCAAGCTGATCCGAAAAGTCAGCGCCGGGGTTCACCCCGAGCTGGAAATGGGCGCCTACCTGACCGAGGCCGGCTACGAGCATATCTCGCCGCTGCTGGGCTCGGTGATCCGCCACGACGCCGATGGCCAGGACAACCTGCTGATGATCGCCCAGGGTTACCTCAGCAACCAGGGCGACGCGTGGGGCTGGACCCAGAATAACCTGGAGCGAGCGATTCGCGACGAACTGGCCGAAGCCATGTCCGAGCAGGAACAGCACTACAACGCCCTTGGCGAGCTGGCGGATTTCGCCGGCTTGCTCGGCCAGCGCCTGGGCGAGATGCACCTGGTGCTGGCGGCGCCCACCACTAACAAGGCGTTCAAGCCCGAGGTCACAACCCTCAAGGACAGCCAGGGCTGGGCCAGGCACGTAGGCGCACAAATCGACCACGCCTTGCAGTTGCTCAAACAGCATCAAACCAAGTTGAACCCTGCCGATCAGGCGTTGGTCAGTGCTTTACTGGAGCAGAAAAAGGCCATCGCCAGTCACGTTCAGGACCTGGCGAAAGCCACGGTGGGCGGGTTGCGCATTCGCGTGCACGGCGACCTGCACCTGGGCCAGGTACTGGTGGTCAAGGGCGATGCCTACCTCATCGACTTCGAGGGCGAACCGGCGCGGCCGTTGCCTGAGCGTCGCGGCAAACACAGCCCGTACAAGGATGTGAGCGGGGTGCTGCGCTCGTTTGATTACGCGGCGGCCATGGCGGTGAATGTGCAGGGCGTCGACCAGTCGCCCGAGGCCAATGCGTCCCGGCAACGTGTGGCGGATCGCTACTTGCATGAGGCCAAGCAGGCATTTATCCAGGCCTATCACGCTGCCACGACTACACTGGCCCATGACTGGCAGGATGCCAAAGGCCAGGACGCAGCGCTGGCGTTGTTCAGCCTGGAGAAGGCCGCGTACGAAGTGGCCTACGAAGCAGAGAATCGCCCGAGCTGGTTGCCGGTGCCGTTGCAAGGTTTGCACGGGCTGCTCAGCGGGTTGAAACCAATATCGAAAACTGCACGCGGTGGGGAGACGTCATGAGTTTTACAAGCAAAGAACCGCTGCAGGAAAAGTTGAGTGTGATGCCCAAGCCTGCTGATATCGAAGCCCTGGTGCGGGCCGAGCACCATGATCCATTCTCGATCCTGGGTCCCCATGACGACGAGCAGGGCGGCCAGTTCATTCGCGCCTTCCTGCCGGAAGCACTGAGTGTCCAGGTCCTGGCCCGCGACAGCGGCGAGCACATCGGCAGCCTCGATGCGACCCAGGTGCCGGGCTTGTTTGTCGGGCATTTCGGCAGCCGTCAGGCGTACTTGCTGAAGATCCAGTGGGCCGGTGGTGAACAGATCACCGAAGACCCTTACAGCTTCCAGCAACTGCTGCTGGGGGAGATGGACCTGTATCTGTTTGCCGAAGGCAATCACCGCGACCTGAGCAGTTGCCTCGGGGCACAAGTGACCAGCGTCGACGGTGTCCAGGGCGTGCGTTTTGCGGTATGGGCACCTAATGCCCGCCGTGTCTCGGTGGTGGGCGACTTCAATATCTGGGACGGGCGCCGTCATCCGATGCGCCTGCGCCATCCGTCCGGTGTGTGGGAGATTTTCATCCCGCGCCTGCAGCCCGGCGCGGCCTACAAGTATGAAATCCTCGGTGCCCACGGCATTCTGCCGCTCAAGGCCGACCCCATGGCCCTGGCCACGCAGTTGCCGCCGGATACTGCGTCCAAGGTCGCTTCGCCGCTGCAGGTCGACTGGCAGGACCACGACTGGATGCAATCGCGCAGCGAGCGGCAAAAGCCCAGCGCACCCTTGTCGATCTACGAGTTGCATGCCGGTTCCTGGCAGTGCGAGCTGGATGAAGTCGGCGAGGTGTCCCGCCAGTACAGTTGGCGCGAGCTGACCGAGCGGTTGATCCCTTATGTACAGCAGTTGGGCTTCACCCATATCGAACTGATGCCGATCATGGAGCACCCGTTCGGCGGCTCATGGGGTTATCAGGCGCTGTCGCAATTTGCCCCGACGGCACGTTTCGGCTCGCCGGAGGATTTCGCGTTTTTCGTCAACGCCTGCCATCAGGCCGACATCGGCGTGATCCTGGATTGGGTGCCGGCGCATTTCCCCACCGATACCCACGGCCTGGCGCAATTCGACGGCACCGCGCTGTACGAATACGCCAACCCGCTGGAAGGCTTCCACCAGGATTGGGACACCCTGATCTACAACCTCGGCCGCACCGAAGTCCACGGCTTCATGCTGGCGTCGGCGTTGCACTGGCTCAAGCATTTCCATATCGATGGCCTGCGGGTGGATGCGGTGGCCTCGATGCTGTACCGCGACTATTCGCGCAAGGCCGGTGAATGGGTACCCAACCGCCACGGCGGGCGGGAAAACCTTGAGGCCATCGACTTCCTGCGCCACCTCAACGATGTCGTTGCCCTTGAGGCTCCCGGCGCGCTGGTGATCGCCGAGGAGTCCACCGCATGGCCGGGCGTAAGCCAGCCGACCCAACAGGGCGGCCTGGGCTTCAACTACAAGTGGAACATGGGCTGGATGCACGATTCGCTGCACTACATCCAGCAGGACCCGGTGTACCGTGCCCATCACCACAACGAGCTGAGTTTCGGCCTGGTGTATGCCTGGTCCGAGCGTTTTATCCTGCCGATTTCCCACGATGAAGTGGTGCACGGCAAACACTCGTTGATCGACAAGATGCCCGGCGACCGCTGGCAGAAATTTGCCAACCTGCGGGCGTACCTGAGCTTCATGTGGATGCACCCGGGCAAGAAGCTGCTGTTCATGGGCTGCGAGTTCGGCCAATGGCGCGAGTGGAACCACGATCAGCAACTGGACTGGTACCTGCTGCAATACCCCGAACACCGGGGCGTGCAGAAACTGGTGGGCGACCTCAACCGTCTGTACCGCGAAGAGCCGGCGCTGCATGACCAGGACGACGCACCACAGGGCTTCCAGTGGTTGATTGGGGATGACGCGATCAACAGCGTCTACGCCTGGTTGCGCTGGAGCAAGGACGGCAGGCCGGTGCTGGTGGTGGCCAACTTCACACCGGTACCGCGCGAGGCCTACAAGGTCGGCGTGCCGTTTGCCGGGCGCTGGAGCGAGGTGATCAACAGCGATGCCGACACCTATGCCGGTTCCAACTTCGGCAACGGTGGCGGGGCGTTTACGGAGGAGGAGCCCAAGCATGGGCAGCCGTTGTCGCTGTCGCTGAACCTGCCGCCATTGGGCGTGCTGATCCTGCGACCGGACGCCTGACTTCCAGCCGATGAAGACCCCATGTGGGAGCGGGCTTGCTCGCGAATGCGCAGTACCAGTGCCAGATTTTTTGGCTGACACACTGCATTCGCGAGCAAGCCCGCTCCCACAGTGGGGATGTGTTGTGGCTTAGAAGTCGACCCTTATGCCAATCGTGCCTTTGCGCCCATTCAGCTGATTACTGTCCAGATTGCTGTTGTACCCCACCTCGCCATACACACTGACCGTACTCGATACCTGCAGCGTTGCCCCGGTGCTGACGTCCAGCGTGGTGGACTTCTGTTCGGTGCTGATGTCCGTGCTGTCATTGAACCTGACAGTGTTATTCCCGGCGCTGGCGTGCCACACGTTGGTACGCACATAAGGCAGCAGGGGCATGCCGCTCACGCTGTAGCTGCCCTTGAGGCGGACACCGAGACGGGTGACGACGTTAGTGTCGGCGTGGAATGAGACATCCGAGATTCCGTCGTTCTGGCTGTCCACATAGCTTCGATCGACAATCACCTGGGCCTGCGGCTCGACCTCCCACTGTTCAGACACCGCAAACGGCATTCCCACCTCCACAGACCCCAGCACGTTGTGGCCCTTGGTTGGGAGTTTGACGCCCCGGTCGGATTCACTGTGGCCATCGAACCGTGTACCCATCAGCACGACATCGATATAGGCGCGGTTGGCGCCGATGAGCGTCCAATACGCGCCCAGGCTGTCACCGCGCAGGGTGGTGTTGCCGGCGTCCTTGCCCTGAAAACCGCCATTGAAACCCGCCACATTGCCGGTCAGGCGGCTGTGGCCGACAAAGAAGCCGAAGCGTTGGGTCAGGCCAGCGTCGTTGGTCCAGGCATACAGGTCAGTGCCAACCTGGAAACCGGACAGGGAGCTGTCCAGCGACGGGCTGACGGTGCCGGCGAATGATTGCCGCGTGCTGCTGCCATACACCCGGCCCCAACCGGCCGCTAAAGCGCCAGGTTGACGTTGCAGGCTTTGATCGCCCGTGCGTTCGTGGTAGGTGCCCAGCATGCCCTGGACCATCTGCTGCACGGCGGGAAACAACACGGCATACACCGGGACTTCCGGGCGATAGATGGGTATGGGTTCTTCTCCCGGGAAAATCCCCGGGAGGTCCGGCGTGCCATCGGCGGGGACGGGGGGGAGAATGCCCACTGGGTCGTCAGGATCCTCAGGGTTGGGCAGCGGCGGCGCCACCACCGAGGACCGCAGGAACCAGTTTTGCCCGGTGCCCGGCGTTACGCCTCCTTTGAACAGGTAGTACTCATAGGCGCCTGCGGAAACGGATCCACCGCGCAGGGTAAACGCCAGGTCGCTGCTCGTGGCACCGTTAAGCGCTTCAACCACCTGGATGCCGTTCTGCAGCGTCATGGCGCCGGGGCCGGCAAGGTTGGTGACGGTGATGGTAGTGCCGCCTTGCAGCGTGCCCTGGCTGACTACCAGCTTGTCACTGGCCGAGCCGTCGGCGCCGAGTACCGATTGCAGCGCGAGTTCGCCACCATTGCCGGTGTAGTTGCCGTTGACGGTCAGGCTGTCGGTGGCGCTGGAACTGCCGGTGGTCATGTCGATCAGGCCGCCGTTGTTCAGGTTGGCTTGTTGCCCGGCCGCGAAGGGGCTGATGCTGCCCTGTGTTACCTGCAGGGCGGCACTGCCAAAAATATTCAGGGTACCGGTGGCTGTAGCGCTGTCACCGAGCTTGAAGTCGCCGCCCAGGGTCAGGCGCGAATTGTTGTCCAGGTTGACGGTTTCCCAGTTGACATAGCGGGTTGGCGTGGCGGATCGGGTGTTGTCGAAGGTCAGGGTGTCGTTACCCAAACCACCATCCAGAAGTGGTGTGGAGGCCAGGGTGGTTTCGGTCAGGTTGAGCAGGAAACCCCTGTCAGCGCCATCACCCATGAGGATTTCCTTATGGATCAGACCGCCGCCTTCCCAAGTGAACTCATCGTTGCCAAAGCTGGCGAGGATCTGCCCACTTATTTCCCCTCCGCTGACGTTGATGATGTCGTCGCCCCCGCTGACGCTGATGTTGCCACCAACCGTTCCTCCGGAAACCAGGATGGTGTCGTTTCCGAAGCCAGTAACGAGGTTGCCGATGATCGCTCCACCCCGCAGGTCAAACAGGTTGTTGTCGAGCTTCATGTCGACCCGTCCGATGCTGCCACCGGTCATCAGCGCTACATCTCCATCTTCAAAAGCGCCGACAATCCTGCCACTGCTCATGGTGAACTCGTCACGGCCGTCGCCCTGAGCCAGTGAGGCGACGGTGCCACCGCTCTGGAAGTACTGGTCTACCCCGTCACCCTGAGAGATTGCACCGGAGCTGCCGCCGCTGATTTGCGCAATATCACCGCCCGCGCCTTGCGTCACCGTGCCGGAGATATTGCCATTGAACAGTTGGAAAATATTTCTTCCGTCACCTTGATTGATCGCACCGTTGATCGCGCCGGAATCCATCGTGACCCGATCATCTCCCGCGCCATAAGTCACGTTGCCGACGATGATGCCGGTGCCGCCGACGGGGAACTCAAGGATGTTGCTTCCTTGTAAATCCGTCAGCGCGCCAGCACTGCCATCGCTGCACAGGGTGGTGTCGTTGCCTGCGGTTATGACCAACGTACAGGCGGCCTGCGCGGGGAGAGGCCAATTGAGCAACAGCGTCGTCACGCTGCAGACGCTCAGATACGTCACTGATGAAAACCGCGTGCTCATGATTCGCCCTCCCTGCAAGCCGGTGTTCCAAGCTAGCCACACAGAGAGAGCGTTCGCTACTGTCAGAAGTTACAGGTATAGACGAGTGGGTGCGCCTACAAAAACACAATCTCATAGGGCTCGCGCATGCGCTCCAGCAGCACCTGCGCCAGGATCGGCGCCAGGCCGATTTCCGGGTCGCCTGCCAGTTGGCTGGCATAGGCGTGGGCGGCGTGCAGCTTGCGGGCGACGCTCCAGGTGTCGAGCCGCACCTTGCGCGCGCGCTGCCAGGGGATGGCGGCGGTTTCCCGAAGCGGCCAGTGCCACGCCCAGATCGGCAGTTCGTGCAAGCGCACGCCCTTGACTGCGCAGGCTTTGGCAGCGGCACGGCCGACGGCGTCGTGGTCGTCATTGCCGTCGTTGCGCCAGGTGGTGAACACCACGTCGCCGGGTTGCAGGTAGCGCGCAATGAACTGGCTCATTTGCTGTTCCCGCGCGGCCAGGGCGTTGTCGGCGAAACCGCCGCGGATCCATTTCAGGCTGTGCAGGGGCACGCCCAGGCGGCGCAGGGCTTCGACACTTTCCTGGGGCCGCACCACGCTCAAGCGTTTGGCCGGCCACACGGCAGACCCCGGATGGCTGGCGCTGCCGTCGGTGATGGAGATCAGTTGCAGGGAGTATTCAAGGGTGCTGAGCAATTGCAGCAGACCGCCGCAGGCGATCACTTCATCGCCGGGATGCGGGGCGATGATCACCACGCGGGCGCCCTTGGGCACCAGGGTTGCGGGGTTGATGGCAGGGATTTGCGCGAGTTGCGGGGCGCTGTTCCAGATTTGCGCGGGGCCCCGGCGGTTGTCACTTAACAGTGCAGGCTTCATGGGTGTCACGTCCTTGTTTATCGGTGGTGCAGGCCGTACCCCGTTGACGGGACGGCTCTTGTGGTACGCGAGCGTCAGGTACTGCACGCTCGCGGCGCGACGGCGTTCCAACCCTGGATTGCCGTGCAAGGAACAGTGATGATAGTTATGAATTGCCGCTTTAACACCGCCGGGTGTCGCAATTTTTTCAGGAGGCCTGCATCAGGCTCTTCAGGTAATCACCGAAGCCGCCCTGGGCGCGACAATCCAGGCGGGCACTGGTAATCACCTGGGGCGAGTGGCTCCAGGCAATGGAAGCCCCGCAGCGCTCCAACTGGCGCACCAGCTCCACGTCTTCATGGCAGGGCAGGGGCTCGAAACCGCCGGCCCGCACGTAGGCGCCGGCACTGACGCCCAGGTTGGCGCCGTGGATATGCCGATGCCCGTCCCGGGCGGTGTAGGCCTGGTGATAGCGGATCTGCGCCGCCGGGTCGAAGCCCTCGCTCCAGGCGTCCACCGTCACCGTGCCGCACACCGCATCCACGCCCAGGGCCAGTTGCGCCACCAGCCAATCGGGAGCGACGCGGCTGTCGGCGTCGGTGCAGGAAATCCAGCGCGCGCCGTTGTTAAGCAGGTGCCGCGCACCCACGCCGCGCACGTGGCCCACGTTTCGCGCCTGCACTTCCAGGCTGTGCACCTGGTATTCGCGGGCGATCATGGCGCTGCGGTCGCTGCAGCTGTCGAGCACTGTCAGAATCTGCACCTCTTCACCCAGCAGGCCCGGATGACTGGCGGCGACCATCGCAGCTTTCAGGCATTCGGGCAGCAGTTTTTCTTCGTTATGCACGGGTATCAGGATGCCGATCATCGCAGTCCCTCCAGGGTCGCAACCGTGGTGCCGTCGCGGCTCCATAAATCCAGTAGAAAATCGCTTTCGTGATGCTGCGCCAGATGTGCCATGCCCAGGCGCTGGCCGAGGCGCGCATGCACCTGTTCGGCGGTCTGCGGGCAGCCTTCGATGACCGGGCGCCAGTGGCAGGCGAGGATTTGTCCGTCAGGCGTCAGGGAGGCGAGCGCGCGATCGATCAGCCCATCGAAATCCTTCGGGTCCAGGTAGTAGCAAAGCTCGCTGAGCACGATCAGCTCGAAGGTATCGCTGGGCCATTGCTGCGGCAGGCGGCTCTGCTGCACGGTGGCATGGCTGAAACCCCGCAGCCGCGCCTGTGCCAGGCTGACCGCCGCTTGTGCCGTGTCACAGCAGAGCAGGCGGTCACAGCGCGGGGCCAGCTCGAAGCTCAGTTCGCCATTGGCGCAGCCGGGTTCAAAGATCGAGGCATAGCGCGGCCGGGTCAGCAGCGCCAGGGTCAGGGCCCGCTTGCGCTGTTCATACCAGCGTTGCCGAAAGGCCCAAGGATCGTCGTTGCCGGCAAACAGCTCGTCGAAATAGGGCGTGGCGACACTCATACGAACACCACTTCAAAAGGTTGCAGCAGGCGCTCCAGCACATAGGGCGCGAGCACCGGCGGCAGGCCGATCTGCGGGTCGCCTTCCAACTGGCTGGCGAAGGCATGGATGGCGTGCCGTTTACGGGCCACGGCTTCAGGTGTCAGGGGGATTTTACGAGCGCGATCCCAGGGCACCTGGCTGTCTTCCGGGGTTGCCCAATGCCAGGTCCACACGGGCAGCTCGAGCAAGGTGGCGCCCACCGCCCGGGTCGCCTTGGCACTGGCACGGCCCACGGCCTCGTGGTCGCAATGGCCGTCTTCGCGCCAGGTGGTGAAGACCACGTCGCCGGGCTTGAGGTAACGCTCGATGAAGCGGCTCAGGTCTTCTTCACCTGCGGCGACCTGGCTGTCGCTGAACCCGGCCCGCAACCATTTCAGGCTGTGCAACGGCAATCCCAGCCGGTGCAGGGCCTGCGCCGACTCTTGCGGCCGCACCACGCTCAGGCGTTCCACCGGCCAGCGGCGCGAGCCGGGATGACTGGCGCTGCCGTCGGTGACGGAGATCAGCAGGATAGGGCGATCCAGCGCGGCAAGGCCTTGCAACAGGCCGCCGCAGCCCAGGACTTCGTCATCCGGATGTGGCGCGATGATCACGGCGCGGCTGCCTTCAGGCACCAGTTCGGCAATGTCTACGCAAGGCAGCTCGGCCAGTCGCGACGAGCTTTGCCACACATGCAAGGGCGTGCCCTGGCCGACGATTGGATTGATCTTCATAGTTCCCATCTCCCTGGGCGCTCATCGGCGACTTGTTGACCAAGGGCGGCCAGGTCGCGCTCGGCGTGACTTTGCCGCAGGTACACCGGCAAGTCGGCCATCAACTGGGCAAAATGCGGGTCCTTGCAATACGGCCCGGCGCCCAGTGCTCGGCCGACATGGTGAATCACCTGGTCGACGGTTTCTTCGATACAGGCCCGTGCCTGTTGTGCCAACAGCCGGGCATCTGCCTTGGGCTGCCGGTCGATATGGGTGGCGCTGTCGCGCAGCACACAGGCCGCGCTGTGCAAGGCACTGTCGACGCTGCCAAGGTGCGCCAGGGCGTGGGGCTCCGGGCGTTTTGCGCACTGCTCGCGCAAGGCCTCCGCCAGGCGTTGTGCCGCGCCGTACCAGCAGGCGGCGATGCCGATGCCGCCTTGCCAGAAACCCGGGCGCGCCAAATAGTCCCCAGGCTTGCCGATGGCCAGGCCAACGGCGTCGTGGAAAAGCACTTCAACACTGCCCGTAGCGGCCATGCCCACGGCCGCCCAGCCCTCATCGGTGACGGTTACGCCGGGCTGGTGCATTTGCACTGCAACCAGTTGCTGGCGATCCTCTTCATCCCACGCCGTGAGCAAGCCGTGGCTGACCACCGCCGCGCCCGAGCACCAGGCCTTGCGGCCCTCCAGCCGCACACGTTGGCCGTCGCGACGGATCCGCACCCTGGCGGTGGGCGGCTCGGCCGCCCACATGCCCCACGTGCTGCCAACCGGCGGCAAGGGGCTGTCGAGTTCAGCGATGATCGCCAGGGCGTCAGTGTGGCCCTCGAACAACTTGCACAACCGCAGGTCATGGCCGGCGACTTGCGCCAGCCGGCTGAAGCGTTCCAACGTTTGCCCGCTGCCCGGCAAGGGCAACTGGTCCAGGCCTTCCTCCACCAAAGCCCTCAGCGCAGCGCCAAGGGCCTGGGTGTCCGGGTAATCCCGGTAGCCGCGAAGAAACTCATGCAAGGCCATGTCACACCTCGTCCTCATGCTGCAATTCAAACAGCAGCAGCGAACGCCCGGTGACCGCGTATTCGTGATCGAAATCGAAGCGTTCCTGGCCACGCACTGCCGGCTGGTTGGTGTCGAGCATGCAGGTCCAGAAGCCGCCATCCGGCACCGGTGGCAGGCGGAAATTGACCATGTCGTGGTGGGCATTGACCACCAGCAACAACGTGGCATCGGCCCCCGGGCGGCGAATCCCGGTTTCCTGGGCGCGGCCATCCATCAGCATGCCCAGGCAACGGCCATGGCTGTCCTGCCATTGCTCGATGGTCATTTCATCGCCGCTCGGCGCGAGCCAGGTGACGTCCTTGACCCCGATATCTTCGTTGTAGTCGCCCACCAGGAAGCGCCCGCGACGCAGGATCGGGTACGCCAGGCGCAACTTGATCAGGCGCTTGACGAACTTGAGCAGGGCCTTGCCGTCTTCATCCAGTTCCCAATTGATCCAGCCGATCTCGCTGTCCTGGCAGTAGGCGTTGTTGTTGCCGTGCTGGGTCCGGGCGAACTCGTCACCGGCTACCAGCATTGGCGTGCCCTGGGCCAGCAGCAGGGTGGCGAAGAAATTGCGCATCTGGCGCAGGCGCAGCGCGTTGATTTCCGGGTCGTCGGTAGGGCCTTCGACACCGTGGTTCCACGACAGGTTGTTGTTGCTGCCGTCCTGGTTGTTCTCGTCGTTGGCTTCGTTGTGTTTGTCGTTGTAGGACACCAGGTCGTGCAGGGTGAAACCGTCGTGGGCGGTGATGAAGTTCACCGAGCTGTACGGCCGGCGGCCGCGCTGGTTGAACATCTCGCCCGAGGCGGTCATGCGTCCGGCGAAGTCGGCCAGTTGGCCGTCGTCACCTTTCCAGAACGAGCGCACGGTGTCGCGGAAACGGTCGTTCCATTCCACCCAGCCCGGCGGGAAACCGCCGACCTGATAGCCGCCGGGTCCACAGTCCCAAGGCTCGGCAATCATTTTCACCTGGCGCAGCACCGGGTCCTGGCGGCAGGCCACGAGGAAGCTGTGGCGCTCGTCGAAACCGTCGCGGTAGCGGCCAAGGATGGTTGCCAGGTCGAAGCGGAAGCCGTCGACATGCATCTCGGTCGCCCAGTAGCGCAACGAGTCGGTGACCATTTGCAGCACGCACGGGTGGCTCAGGTCGAGGGTGTTGCCGGTGCCGGAATCGTTGATGTAGAAGCGCTTGTCATCGGGCATCAGGCGGTAGTACGAGGCGTTGTCGATGCCGCGCATGGACAGCGTCGGGCCTTGCTCGTTGCCTTCGGCGGTGTGGTTGTAGACCACGTCCAGGATCACTTCCAGCTTGGCTTCGTGCAGGTGCGCGACCATTTCCTTGAACTCGGCGATCTTGCCGCTGGCCAGGTAGCGCGGGTCCGGGGCGAAGAAGGCGATGCTGTTGTAGCCCCAGTAGTTGGTCATGCCTTTTTGCAGCAGGTGCTGGTCGTTGACGAAGGCGTGCACCGGCAGCAACTCGACCGATGACACACCCAACTGGCGAATGTGCTTGAGCACATCGTCGACCATCAGCCCGGCGCAGGTGCCGCGCACTTCCTCAGGCACCGAAGGGTGGCGCATGGTGATGCCGCGCAGGTGGGTTTCATAAATGATCGTGCGATCCCACGGCGTGCGCACTGGCTGGTCGTTGCCCCAGGTGTGGGCCGGGTCGATGACTTTGCACTTGGGCACGAAGGGCGCGCTGTCGCGTTCGTCGAAACTGAGGTCGGCGTCCGGATGGCCGATGGTGTAGCCAAACAGGGCCTCGGACCATTTGAGCTCGCCCACCAGCTGTTTGGCGTAGGGGTCGATCAGCAATTTGTTGTGGTTGAAGCGATGACCGTTGGCCGGGTCATAGGGACCGTACACGCGGTAGCCGTAGATCAGCCCGGGGTGGGCGTCGGGCAGGTAGCCGTGGAAGGTTTCGTCGGTGTATTCCGGCAGTTCGATGCGCTCCAGCTCGACTTCGCCGCTGTCGTCGAAGATGCACAGTTCGACTTTGGTGGCGTTGGCCGAGAACAGCGCAAAGTTGACCCCCAGACCGTCCCAGGTCGCGCCGAGAGGGAAGGGCAAACCTTCACGAATCCGCGACGGCTCGTTTTCCGGCGTCGAGTTGGGCTTGTTGGGTTTGCTCATTGAGATGCTCCTGCAAAAGGGTTTTTCCGGGCCGAACGGGGCCATTCCGGCGTGATGCCGGGTAGATATCGGTAGTTGGATAGCCTCCTGCGGTGCGGGCGCACCTGCAGGAGGATCTTTGGGTCAGGGGGCCTTGGGCTTCTTCGCAGCAGGCTTCTTCGCCGCCGGCACTGCGCTTGGCTTGGCTGCCGGTTTGGGCGCTGCCGCTGCGGGCTTGGCTTTTGGCTTGGCCTTGGCGGCGGCCTTCGGTGCCTTGGATGGCGTCAGCGCTTCGGCTTCCGCCAGTTTGCGCGCCATTTCCCAGTGTCGTGCGTCCTCGCCATGGGGTTTACCTTCAGATTCCCAGATCTGATGTGCCAGTTCGCGGATGCGTTTGTCTTCAGTACTCATCGCAATGCTCCTCACAGAAAATTTCAGCTTTCTTGATCATCAGGATTGATAAAGACATTGACCGGGAAATCCCCCAGGGCAGCGCTGATCATGAGCTCCTTGTTTGGTGTGACTGCGCCTGTTCGGAAAAGTCCCTTCCAATTTTGGGTTGGAGCGGCGAACGGTAATCGGACCCGGGTATCGCCCCAAATCTGCGCGTTGATCAGGGGATACACACCGTTTTCAAGCAGCCGGTGAGGCCAGCGTGGCACCACCACCAGCAGCTGTTTGCCCTGGTATTCGCGGTAGAAAGCGACCACCCGCTCGGCGTGTTCGCCCACCACTTCCAGAGGCTCGTACGTGCCCTGGCGAAACAGTTGCGGATGCGCCTCGCGCAACCCCAGGACCTGGCTGATCAACGCCTGTTTTATACGCCCGTCATGCCAGTTGAACATCAGCTCGCCGATGTCCGGCGGCGTGTGCAGCCCCTGTTGCCGTGCGGGGTAGTCCACCGGGCGGCGGTTGTCAGGGTCTACCAATGTGAAGTCCCAGAACTCATCGCCCTGGTACAGGTCCGGCACGCCCGGCACGGTGAGGCGAAGCAAGGATTGCGCCAGCCCGTTGAGCGCGCCGGCCGGGGCGATGGCCTGGGCGGCCCCGCCGATGGCATCGCGCAGGGTCTTGCCGGCGTCCTCCAGCAGCAGCCGTGACAGGAACGCTTCGACACCTTGCTCGTACAACTCGTTGGGTGCGCTCCAGCTGCTGTTGAGCTTGGCTTCACGCAGGGCTTTTTGCTGCCACTGCCACAGGCGCTGGTGATAGTCCGCCAGGCCCTCGGTATCGTCGCGGTGCAGGTCCAGCGGCCAACTGCCCAGCAGCACCTGATAGAGGATCAGTTCGTCACCCGCGGACGGCGTGTTGGCATCGCTGCGCAGGCGGGCGGCAAGGGGGCGCCATTGCTCCACCTGCTCGGCATACCAGTCGGCGGCCTCGCTGAGCACAGCCAGGCGCGCACGGGTATCTTCGCCGCGCTTGTGGTCGTGGGTGGCGGTGGCCAGCAGGTTGTCGGGGAAGGTGCGCAGGCGTTGCTGATTGACCGCGTGGAAGTCTTCCAGCGGGGCGCTGAATTGTTCGGTGCTGAAACCCACGTCATTGCGCGACAACAACACACCCGAGCGGTAGAACGCAGTGTCTTCCACGGCCTTGGCCGCCGCCGGCGAGGTCAGTTGCTGGAAGCGTACGCAGGCGTGCTTGAGCATCTTGCGTTTGCGGCCCAGGGGGCGGTCGCGCCAGGGTTGGCCGCCGAGCCATTTTTCCAGGTAGTCGAGCACCGGCCAGTCGCCTTCGCTCAAGGTGCTGCGGGCACCGGCCAGGGCTTGCAGGAAAAACACGTCATCCAGTTCGCTGCGGCCCCGGGCGCTGATGTAGGTGCGGTACACCGGGAAATGCACGATCAGTTCCTGCAACGCGCGGCGAATTGCACCCAGGGTCAGGTCGCGGCTCATCACATCGTCCCGGGCCACTTGCAGCAGGGCCTGGGCCACACTTTCAAAATCCCCGGCCAGGGAACCGTTGAGGATCTGCTGCCGGGCCAGCCAGGCTTCTTCGATAAATGAAGACGGGCGCTCGGTGTGGCGGGTCCATAACTCGGCCAGGGGTTCGAAGCCCTTCGGGTCATGTTGCAGCAATGACAGCTGGTTCATGAATTCGTAGCCGGTGGTGCCGTCCACGCGCCAGTCTTCACGCAAGGTTTCGCCTTCGCCGAGGATCTTCTCGACGAAGATCGGCAAGTGCCGCCCACTCGCCAGCGAGTCCACCCGGCGGCGCAGCTTGCGGCAGTAACCGCGCGGGTCGGCGAGGCCGTCGATGTGGTCGATGCGCAGGCCGTCGATCAGGCCTTCGCTGATCAGCTGGAAGATCTTGCCGTGGGTCGCTTCGAACACCGCGCTGCGTTCAACCCGCAGGCCACCCAGCTCGTTGACGTCGAAGAACCGCCGCCAGTTGATATCGTCCGCCGCCGTGCGCCAGCTGGCCAGGCGATAGCTTTGTTGCTCCAGCAGGTGGTGCAGGCGGGCGAAACCTTCGGGCTGGCGGGCGTCGTAGAGGTCGAGGTTCGCTTCGATGGCCTTCAGGGTTTCGGGGTCGCGGGCGGCCTCGATCAGTTCCTGTTTCAGCGCGGCGGCCTGGGGATAGGCGTCCGGCTGGTAGGCCAGGCTGCTGAAGCGATCGGCCAGTGACTTGACGGGCACCAGCTCGCCATATTCCCGCGGGCAGATCGGGAAGCGATGTTCGTAATGCTCGACGTAGAAGCTGCCGTGCTGCGGGTCGAAGCGCAGCGGCAGGGCACCCGATTGCAGGGCTTCGCCGTAGTCGCTGCCCAGGAACGGCATCAGCAGTTGGCCCTTGAGCAGCGGGTCTGGCGAGTGCCATTGAATGTCGAAGAATTCGCTGTAGGGACTCAGGCGACCCCATTCCAGCAAGTCCAGCCACCACAGATTATCGGCACCGCCGACGGCCATGTGGTTGGACACGATATCGAGGATCAGCCCCATGTCATGTTCGCGCAATGCCGCAACCAATCGCCGCAGCGCCGGTTCGCCGCCCAGCTCGGGATTGACGGTGGTGGGATCGACCACGTCATAGCCGTGCATCGAACCGGCGCGGGCGCTCAGCAATGGCGAGGCGTAGAGGTGGCTGATGCCCAGCTCGGCGAAGTACGGCACCAGCGGCACGGCGTCGTCGAGGGTGAAGCCCTTATGAAATTGCAGGCGCTGGGTAGCCCGAAGCGTCAATGCTTTCATCGGTCACGCTCTTGGGCCTGGATGCGCGCCACGGCCAGCAGCTCAAGGCGGCGGGCGGCATTGTCGTCATCGAGCAGGGTGGCGGCATCGCCCGGCAGGCGGCGGCGCCAGTTCGGGTGGGTGTCGGTGGTGCCGGGCAGGTTGGATTGTTCCTCGACCCCCAGGGCGTCCTCCAGCGGCAGCAATACCAAGGGTGCACGGGTGTGGCCCAGGTAGCGCACGCTGGCGTCGATGACGTGGTCGGTTTCGTTGCGCACTTCGTCGATGAAGTTCTGCGGGTCCTGGCTCAAGGCCTGGCGCAGTGCCTGGCGTTCCCGCAGGCGGTGTTCGCTCCATTGCTCGACGGTGGGTGCATCGATCAGGCCCAGTTGGACATTCCAGTCGATATCGCGGCTGTGCCACCAACCGTTGAGGGTCGGCAGGTCGTGGGTGCTGGTGGTGGCCAGCGCGTTGTCCGGCCAATCGAGGATCGGCTTGAACTGGCCGCCGTGGTCTTGTTCGAACAGCAGCACGCGCATGCCGAGGATCGAGCGCGCGATGAGTTTTTCCCGCAGGCCGTCGGGTACGGTGCCGAGGTCTTCACCGAGGACGATCGCCTGGTGGCGGCTCGACTCCAGGGCCAACAGCCGCAGCAGGTCATCCACCGGGTAATACAGGTAGGCGCCGTCCCGTGGCGAGGCGTCCATCGGGATCACCCACAGGCGTTGCAGGCCCATCACATGGTCGATGCGCAAGCCGCCGGCGTGGGCGAAGTTGGCCCGCAGCATTTCGATAAACGCGCGAAAGCCGTTGCGCTTGAGGCCTTCGGGGGAAAACGCGGAGATACCCCAGCCCTGGCCGGCACGGTTGAGGATGTCAGGTGGCGCACCCACGGTCAGTTCCGCCAACAGTTCATCCTGGCGGCTCCAGGCCTGGCTGCCGCCGCCGTCGGCGCCCACTGCGAGGTCGGCGATCAGGCCGACACCCATGCCGCTGCCGCGCGCCGCTTGTTGCGCGCGTTCCAGGCACCGAGCAATCAGCCATTGGCTGAAGGCGTAGAAGCCGATTTCGTCCCGATTGGCTTCGGCAAACTGCACCAGGGCCGGGCTTTGCGGGCTGTGCCAGTCCTCTGGCCAGTGGCGCCAGTCGAGGCTCTCGCCGTTGGCCGCGCGTTCGGCTTGTACGGCTTCGAAGCGGCAGTGGTTTTCCAGGGCTTCACCGCCAGCCTGGCGGAAGCTCAGGAAGTCGGCATGTTGCGGGTGGTCGCCCTGGCGGAAGTCGTCATACAGGGTGCGCAACAGGCGCTGCTTGGCTTTGGCCGCGGCCGGCCAGTCGATCAGGCTTTGTTGCTCAAGGTCATTCAATTCGTCGGCCAGCCCGCTGGCCTCGATGGCAGTTTGCACCGCACGTTCGCCGAGGATGCAGCCGGGGGACGCGTACAAACTGTTGAGGAACAGGCGGCTGGACGGGGAATAGGGGCTGAAGCGCTCGGTGTCGGCGCTGAACATCGCGTGCATCGGGCTAATGGCCAGGGCGTCGGCGCCGCGTTCGGCGGCGGCGCGGGCCAGTTGTTCCAGGGCCTGGGTATCGCCAAAGCCGCCGTCGCCGCTGCGGCGCAGGGAATACAGCTGGGCGCTCAGGCCCCAGGCGCGGGCGGTCTGGGTGTCGACCGCTTCTGCAACGGTGTAGCAATGCGTCGGTGCCACGGCCAGGGTGAAATGCTGGTCGGCAATATGCACTTGTTGGTAGCCGACCGGAATCGAGCCGGGCAACACCGCGTTCTCGTCCAGGCTCAGGTCCAGCACGCTGGAATCTTCGAGGTGAATCTGGCACGGCGTACCGGGAGCGAAGTAGCGCGCCAGGTCCAGGCCGGCGCCGCTGTCGACGGTCATCAGGGGCGGCAGATGCTTGTCTTGTTGCACGCGTTCGAGGTCCAGCAGGCTGGCTTCGATCTCGGCGTCGCTGTCGGCCGGGTGGCCCAGGCCTTTGAGCACGGCGCGCAGGGCGTCGGGCTTTACATGTTGCGGGCGGCCATTCGCGTCGATCCAATCGACGGCCAGGCCCGCTCGGCTGGCGAGTATTTCCAATTGCGCGTCGCTCAAGGGTGCTCTCCAACAGGGGAATGGGTGAGGCTGACGCGGGCGCTGAGGGGAGCCAATTGTTCGGCCCCGCTGGCCTGCGTCACAAATAGGAGGTGCTCGGCAGCCGGGTAGTTCAGAGAATCGGCGCTCAGGTTGAGGTCGATCTGCAACAGGCTGCCATTGCCCAGGCGCCAGCGCGCCGTGACCGCGCCCTCCGCCAGCACGTGCGCACCCAGGGCCATGCTGCCGGGCAGGTGCGGCACGATATGTTGGTGGCGCAGGCTCAACAGGTGCCGGTAGAGCTGCGAGTCGCCGCAGTCGGCGAGGGCGGGTGCCGAGCGGCGAAAGGTCTGCAGGGAGTTGGGGTCGGGAATGCGTTCGCGGCGTTCGGGGTCGCTGAACGCGGCGAAGTCGGCAAACTCATTGCGCCGGCCTTCACGTACCGCCTCGGCCAGTTCGCCGTGATGGTCGGTGAAGAACAGGAACGGCTCCTCGGCATTGACTTCATCGCCCATGAACATCAGCGGGATCATCGGCGACATCAGCAGCAAGGTCGTCGCGGCGCTCAGGGCCTGGGGCGAACACAGTTGATGCAGGCGTTCGCCCAGGGCGCGGTTGCCGATCTGGTCGTGGTTCTGCAGGAACAGCACAAAGGCGCTGGGCGGCAGGTGCCCGCTGGGCTCGCCGCGCGTGTGGCCGTGGCGCGTGGTGTGGCCCTGGTAGATAAATCCTTCGCTCAGGCAGCGCGCCAGTTTTCCCGTGGGGTCCTGGGCGAAATCGCTGTAGTAGGCGTCGGTTTCGCCGGTGAGCAGCACGTGCAGGGCGTTGTGGCCGTCATCGTTCCACTGGGCGTCGAAACCGCTTTCCAGCAGGCTGGCCTGGTTGAATTCGTTTTCCAGCACCAGCCACACATGCCGCCCCGTGTCGACTTGCTGGCGTACTTTTTGCGCCAGCTCCTGCAGAAATTCGGGATCGTTGATGGCGTGCACGGCGTCCAGGCGCAGGCCGTCGAAGCGGTATTCCAGCAGCCACATCAGGGCGTTGTCGATGAAGAAATCCCGGACCTCCCGGCGATCAAAGTCGATGCCCGCGCCCCAGGGCGTGTGCACGTCTTCGCGAAAGAAACCCTTGGCGTAGGTGCCGAGGTAGTTGCCGTCGGGGCCGAAGTGGTTGTAGACCACATCGAGGATTACCGCGAGGCCATAGTGGTGCGCACTGTCGATCAGCTGTTTGAGCTGCTCGGGCGAACCGTAGGAGGATTGGGGAGCGTAGGGCAGGACACCGTCGTAACCCCAGTTACGTTCGCCGGGGAACTGCGCGATGGGCATCAGCTCAATGGCGGTGACCCCCAGCTCGGCGAGGCGCGGCAGTTGTTTCTCGACCTCGGCGTAGCCCCCCAGTACGCCCACGTGTATCTCGTAGATCACCGCTTCGTGCCACGGCCGGCCTTGCCAGTGGCTTTGGCGCCACTGATAGGCCAGGGGGTCGACCACCACGCTGAAGCCGTGAACGTCCGTGGCCTGTGCCCGGGAAGCCGGGTCGGGAACGTCCTGTTCGCCGTCGATGTTGTAGCGGTAGCGGGTGCCCGGCGGGCATTGCAGCTGCACCACAAACCAGCCATCGGCCTGGGGCAGCATCGCTACCGATTTTCCTTCCTCAAATTCAACGCTGACATAAAACGCGTCTGGCGCCCATAACGCGAAGCGGGTGTGTTCCGCATCCAGCATGATCGCGCCGTGGGGCCAGGTTTCCAGAGTCCGTGACGGCATCTATGAAGACCTCTTTTTTACTGTTTCCCCGATCTTCCCAGCGCTTTCGCTACCAGTTGCTCATAAAGTTCGGCATAGGGTTCCACTGCCTGGCACCAGTTGAACGGTGCGGCCATGGCCCGGCAACGCATGGCGTTGAGCAAGCCTGGGAAGGCGAAAACCTTGAACGCGCGGCTCAGGGCCGCTTTGTAGCTTTCGACAGTGGATTCGTTAAACAGGAAGCCGGTGACGCCATCCTCGATGGTGTCGGCCAGGCCGCCGGTGTTGCGAGCGACCGGCAACGAGCCGAAGCGCTGGGCGTACATCTGGCTCAGGCCGCAGGGTTCGTAACGGGATGGCATCAACAGGAAGTCGCTGCCGGCAAACATGCGCCGGGCGTCGGTCTCGTTGAAGCCGATGCGCACGCCGATCTGGCCGGGAAAGCGCAGGGCCAGTGCACGCATGGCTTGCTCTTCTTCCGGCTCGCCACGACCGATGATCGCGATCTGGCCGCCGTTTTCGACGATAAAACTGGAGACCGCTTCGGTCAGGTCCAGGCCTTTCTGGTAGACCAGGCGCGATACCACGGCGAACAGCGGGCCGGTGGAGTCATCCAGACCGAACAGGTTGCGTACATGGGCGGCGTTCTGTGCCTTGCCTTCCCAGTCACCGATGTTGAAGGGGTGAGTCAGGTGCGGGTCGGTGGACGATTCCCAGCTTTCATCAATGCCGTTGGGAATGCCGCTGAGCAGGCCTTGCTGGGTCTTACTGGCGAGGAAGCCATCCAGACCGCAGCCAAATTCGGGGGTGGTGATTTCCTGGGCGTAGGTGGCGCTGACCGTGGTGATATGGCTGGAATACGCCATGCCGGCTTTCAGGAATGACAGCTTGCCGTAGAACTCCATGCCTTCTTGCTGCAAGGCGTGTTCTGGAATACCCAGCTCCGGGCACGAGGCGAGGCTGACCACGCCCTGGTAGGCGAGGTTATGAATGGTGAACAGCGTTGGAGTGCGTGACCCACGCCAGTGCATATAGGCTGGCGCCAGGCCGGCGGGCCAGTCATGGGCGTGCACCAGGTCCGGGCACCAGTGGATCTGCGCCAGGTTGGCGGCAATATCGGCGGCGGCCAGGCCCAGGCGGGCGAAGCGGATATGGTTGTCGGGCCAGTCACGGCCGTTGTTGGCGCCGTAGGGCGTGCCTTCGCGCTCGTAAAGCTCGGGGCAGATCAGCACGTAGATAACCAGGCCGTCCTTGAGGTCCATGCGCCCGATCTTGCATGGTGGCAGCGCGGCGTGGCCACCCAGCTCACCGATGATATGAATCGGGTTGTCGCTGTCCAGCACCTGCGGGTAGCCGGGGATCAGCACGCGCACATCGTGCAGGTGCGCCATGGCGCGGGGCAGGGCGGCGGAAACGTCGCCCAGGCCGCCGGTTTTCACCAGGTCGGCCAGTTCGGAAGTGACAAACAGCACTTTTTTGCGATTGGGATTCACACGTGGGACCGGCCGCACCGTGTTGGGAAGGTCGGCCAATGAGGTCGGCCCGCCAACCGGCTGACTAAAACGCTCTCCCTGAGTATCTACAGCGGCACTGATCATAGTTCTCTCCCGAGTTCTGGTCGGCTGATGGCATATAGCAATCAGCGAAGGTTGACCGCGTCCTGCGGCCAGGCGCACAAGCGCTACACAGACTGGCAAGCCTTATGCCAGTTGTGCTGGAGTCTTAAATAGAGTGGATGGACGGGCGTTCGGTGGGAACCGTCAGCACTCGCCTTACCTTAAACCTGACCTGTGGCAGAGTTGGAAAGTTTCGATTTTTTGCGGGGTTTTTGTTTTGGATCGGACCCATCGGTCATGAGTCTAGGACAGATCCCAGAGCCTGTGGGGTCTGTGGGGTATTTTTGTAGGACAAATTTTTTTCATGAGCCCCGTAGCAGCTGTCGAGCGCGCTCCGGTTCAGGATCGGCAGTGCGCCCGACGCAGCCTCGCTGGGGCTCGACAGCTGCTACGGGGGGAGTGGGAGGTGAAATGTGTGCACTAGCTTAGTGCGCGAAGGGGCACTCCTTTGGCCCAGGCTTGGATGTCTTCGATCATTTGCTGGTAGAACTGGCGGTAGTTCTGCTCGCTGACGTACCCCACATGAGGGGTGGCCAATACGTTGGGCAACTGGCGGAATGGATGCCCGGCTGGCAGCGGCTCCTGGGCGTACACGTCCAGTGCCGCGCCCGCCAGCCGGCCATTGGCCAGGGCGTCAATCAAGGCGGCTTCGTCGACAATCGGCCCGCGTGCCGTATTCACCAGATGCGCCGTAGGTTTCATCCAGCCCAACGCTTCGGCGTCCACCAGCCCGCGGCTGCGGTCGCTGAGCACCAGGTGAATCGACAACACGTCTGCCTGTTCAAACAACTCGCGCTTGCTGACCCAGGTCACGCCGCTTTCGGCAGCGCGCTCTGGGGTAAGGTTTTCGCTCCAGGCAATCACGCGCATGCCGAAGGCCTGGCCAAATTTGGCGACCTTCTGGCCAATGCTGCCCAGCCCGAGAATCCCCAGGGTCTTGCCGTACAAATCGCCGCCCAGGCCCACTTGCCAACCCCCGGCGCGCAGGGAATTGGCTTCGGCCAGCAGGTTGCGGGTGGACGCCATGATCAGTGCCCAGGTCAGTTCCGGGGCCGCGTGCTTGTAACTGTCGGTGCCGCCTACCTGGATACCCAGGGCCTTGGCCGCAGGAATGTCGATGGCGGCGTTGCGCATGCCGCCGGTCACCAGCAACTTGAGCCTGGGCAAGCCTTGCAACAGAGCCCGGTCGAAGGTGGTGCGTTCGCGCATCACGCAGATCACCTCAAACCCCTGCAAACGCTCGATCAACGTGGCGGTGTCCGCCGGGTAATCGTGGAGGAAGTGCACCTGGCCGACCGACGCCAGGACTGACCAGTCCACCACGCCACTGGCCACATTCTGCCAATCATCAATCACTGCGATCTGTACCGACATTCACGCATGCCTCGAAAAAGGTTGGATTAAAGGGCGTTCAGCCCTTGCAACAGTGCCTTGTGAAACTGTGCCGGCTCTTCCATTTGCGGTGCATGGCCCAGGCCCGGGAATTCCACCAGGGTGGCGTGGGGAATCAACTTGGCCACTTGCTTGCCCAGCACCGCGTAGTTGCCGAGCTTCGCCTTGACCGCCGGTGGCGCCAGGTCTTTGCCAATGGCGGTGTTGTCGGAGGTGCCGATCAGCAGCAGGGTGGGCATCTGCAGGTCCTTGAACTCGTAGTACACCGGCTGGGTGAAGATCATGTCGTAAATCAGCGCCGAGTTCCACGCCACCTGGGTGTGGCCGGGGCCTTTGTTCATGCCGGCGAGCATATCGACCCAGCGGTCGTATTCAGGCTTCCAGCGGCCGACGTAGTAGGTGTCGAGCTCGTATTTGCGGATGCCTTCGGCGGTCAGTTTCAACTCGCGCTCGTACCATTGGTCAACGCTGCGGTAGGGCACGCCGATGGCCTTCCAGTCTTCCAGGCCAATCGGGTTTACGAGGGCAAGTTGTTCGGTTTGCTGCGGATAGAGCAGGGCGTAGCGTGTGGCAAGCATGCCGCCGGTGGAATGGCCGAGCAGGGTAGCCTTCTGAATACCAAGTTTTTCCAGGAGTTGATGGGTGTTGATCGCCAGTTGCTGGAAGCTGTACTGGTAATTGTCCGGCTTGCTGGAGGTGCAGAAACCGATCTGGTCGGGAGCGATCACCCGGTAGCCGGCGTCGCTCAGGGCCTTGATCGATTCATCCCAGGTGGCGCCGCAGAAGTTCTTGCCGTGCATCAGCACGATGCTGCGCCCGTTGGCCTTGCCCTTGGCCGGCACGTCCATGTAGCCCATCTGCAGGGATTTGCCCTGGGACTGGAAGGTGAAGTGCTCTACCGGGTACGGGTATTGGAAGCCTTGCAGCTCGGGGCCGTAGGTCGGACCTTCTTCGGCGGCGAAGGCGGGCAGGGCGCTGCCGAGCAACAGGCTGGCGACGCACAGAGAGCGGATCTTGGACATGGTTAGAGCTCCGGGAACAGTGCCCGGATGCTGTGGCGAGGGGATTAACGGGAGATTAAATCCAGTGCAGGGTGAGCATGGCCAGTACCCCGTAGCGCGCCCCTTTGGCCAGGGTCACCAGCACCAGGAACCGCCAGAACGGTTCGCGCATGACCCCGGCCACCAGGGTCAGCGGGTCACCAATGATCGGCACCCAACTGAGCAGCAACGACCAATGGCCCCAGCGCTGGTAGTGGGTACGGGTCTTTTCCAGGTGCCTGGGGCTGACCGGAAACCAGCGTCGATCCTTGAAGCGCTCGACCGAGCGGCCCAGCAGCCAGTTCACCACCGAGCCCAATACGTTGCCGGCCGTTGCAACCCCGAGCAGCAGCCACACGCTGTAATGCCCGCTGATCATCAGCCCCACCAGCACCGCCTCCGATTGCATCGGCAACAGCGTGGCGGCGCCGAAGGCGGCGAAAAACAGTCCCAGGTAACCGGCAAGCATCAATCAGCGTGCCGGATAGTCAGCCACTACCACGTCTTCGCCATCGCGAGTCAGGCCGATGACCTGATAGGCATCGCTGCTGCCGTCCATCTCCATGCCTGGCGAGCCCATGGGCATGCCCGGTGCTGCAATGCCCAGCAAGTCGTCGCGCTTGCGCAGGGCCAAGACCTGGTCGGCTGGCACATGGCCTTCGACGAACTTGCCGTCGATCACGCCGGTATGGCAAGACGCCAGGCGCGGCGCCACGCCCAGGCGCTGCTTGACCTCGCTCATGTTGCTTTCCACATGGTCGTTGACCTTGAACCCGTTGCTTTCCAGGTGGGCAATCCACTTTTTGCAGCAACCGCAGTTGGCATCACGGTGCACGTCAATCGGGATCAGCTCGGCAGCCTGGGCCAGGGTGCTCATGAGCAGGGCCGACAGTGCGGCCAGTCGCAGGGTGGTTTTCATCGTCATCTCATCGGATAAAGGGCAACAGCGGGGC
Organism: Pseudomonas sp. GP01-A4; assembly: GCF_058780865.1. Lineage (NCBI taxonomy): Bacteria > Pseudomonadati > Pseudomonadota > Gammaproteobacteria > Pseudomonadales > Pseudomonadaceae > Pseudomonas > Pseudomonas sp. GP01-A4. The sequence continues at coordinate 13,801 of NZ_JBYSWF010000008.1, read as the reverse complement.
ATTCTCCCTGCTTTTTGGAAAAGGGTTTCCCGGGATTGTTACGAGGTTTTACGAAAAACCGACAGCACCAGAATAACCGCCTGGTGCTGTCGGAAAACTGAGAGGGATATGACGGTTTTGTCAGGCTGGCGGGGATTCAAGGCGCTGCTTGAGCTGGTCAAGGGCCTGGTTGGACAGTGCGATCATGCGCTCATGCAGGGTGGTCAGTTGCAGTTCGGTTTCATAGGTGAGGATGCGCTTGAACAGCGTGCCGTTGCCCTGTACTTGCAGCAGATAATGAATACAGCCATCGACCGCCAATGAGGTGAACGCGGTCTTGAACTCCCGCGGTCGCTGCGCAATCTGCACGCGATAGCTCATGGGAACCCGCACACCCAGCAGGTCGATGGTTTCAGTGAAACGATGACCGGCAGGCAATGAGCCGGCGATACCGGTGTCGGCGCCCAGGGATGTCGGATGCCATTCATGCCAGCGATCCGGTTGGGTAACGTAGTCGTAAACATCGTCGATAGAGGCTTGTATATAGCGTTCCTGACTGATCCGCTCCAGACGGATCGGGTGCTCAACTGCGTGCATGACACACCTCCTGTGTGGCGGAGCGAACTGTCAGAATAGTCCGGCTCCCGCGCATTGCACGGGAGCTTTCAGGCTATTTTTTCAACGCACCTTGAAGCGACCCATCAATGCAATAACCCGGCCATTGGCATCCAGCAGGCTCTGGGTGTTGTGCTCGGTGGCGTGGCCGCTTTGCACCAGCTCTTCGACCATGTGGCGGATGTGCACCATGCTGCGGTTGATTTCCTCGGTCACTGCGCTTTGCTGTTCGGCGGCGGTGGCGATCTGGGTGCTGAGGTTGTTGATATGGCTGACGGAGCCGGCCATCTCGTCCAATCCTGTGTTCACTCGGGCCGTGGCGTCAGCCGCAGACTGGCAGCTGGCCTGGGTGGCTTCCATGGCCGTCACCGAGGAACTCACGCCCGTGGTCAGGCGCGCCAGCATCTCATTGATCTGCGAGGTGCTGGCCTGGGTGCGGGCGGCGAGGGCGCGGACTTCGTCGGCCACCACCGCAAAACCCCGGCCTTGTTCGCCGGCCCGGGCGGCTTCGATGGCCGCGTTAAGTGCCAGCAGGTTGGTCTGGCCCGCGATGGCGCCGATCACGCCGAGGGTTTCGGTGATGCGGGCGGCATCCTGGCGCATGTTTTCCACGGTGTGGGTGGCGCTGGAGACTTCGCCGATCAACGCGCTGACGCTGCGGGAAGCTTCGCCGACCACCACCCGCGAACGGTCGGCGTGCTCATTGGCGCGCTGGGTGAACGCAGCCGTTTCGGCGGCGTTCTCGGCCACGGTGTCGGCGGTGGAACTCATCTCGGTGATGGCCGTGACGGTCTGGTCGGTTTCCGAGGCATGGCGCACCAGGATCTGGTTGGTCTGGGCCGACGTCTGCTGCAATTGCGCCAGGCTCGACGACATGGCGCCGGTGGCCAGGGTCACTTCTCCGATCATGTTTTGCAGGTAGACGATAAAGCGGTTCACCGAATGGCCAATCGCCCCCAGTTCATCCTCGGCGCGGATGGTGATGCGCCGGGTCAGGTCGGCATCGCCGTTGGACAGTGCGTCGATATTGGTCTTCAGCGCGGTCATCCGGTGCACCAGCTGGCGGATGGCGTACACCGCCAACAGCACCAACAGCAGGATCATCGGGATTTGCAGCATCGCCAACGTGCCCAGTACGTCATCACGTTGGGCGGTGATCAGCGAGGTCGGCAGCGCAGTGGCGAGGAACCACGGGGTGCCTTCGATCGGGCGCATGAAGAACGTGCTGGCCACGCCCTGGTTGTCGAACTCGCTGCGTTGCAGGGTTTGATCACGATGAGCCAGGCCGGCGCTGACCTGGGCGGCAAAGGCCGAGGTGCCGGCCAATTCGCTGATGTTCTTCAACACCACGGGGCCGCTGATGCGCGTGCTGTTGCTGATGATCTTGCCGTCGCCTTCGACGATCAGCATTTGCCCGCCGAGGTCTTTTTCCTTGCTGGCCACCAGGTCATTGAAGAAACCCAGGGTCACGTCGATGGTGGCGACGCCATAGGCTGCGCCGTCACGCTGGATCGCCATCGCGCAGTTGGTACGCGGTTCCTGGCTGGCGTCATCCTTGTAGGCCGCCGCCCAGGCGCACTGGCCGCGGGGCGAAGCGAGGCCGCCCTTGTACCAGCTCTGGTCGTAGTAGTTGGGGGCCGCGTCGCTGTTCCAGAAGGTGTTCACCGCCAGCTTGCCCGAGGCATCGCGGTGCCAGAAGGTGCTGTGCTTGTTGCGCCCCGGCGTGCGCTGGTTGGGCAAGGGCCAGATGCCGCCGCCGAACACTTTCAATTCGCCGTACTGGTCCACCAGGCCTGGCAGCACCTTGTCGATGGCGTCGCTGTCCAGCAGCGGGATGGTTTGGGTGATGCTGCGTTGCTGGGCCTGAACCTTGTTCAGTTCGCCCTGGATCTGCTCGGCCACTTCGGCAATGCGATTGAGGGCCACCTGTTCTTCGGTGTGGCGCAGCTTGGGGGCCACCAACTGTCCGATGCCCACCACCGTCAAGACGAATAACAACAGGACGAACAGCACCAGGAACAGGGTGTAGCGGGCTTGGATAGAGCGCAATGAGGGCATGGGGTCGTCCTTACGAAGCGTTTATTGTGCGACGCGGCTTTGTTAGAGCTTCGAAGGGCTATCGGCTTGGGACGGGCGAGCTTGAGGCACTATCGTGCAAGAAAACCCAGGGCAGGGATTCAAGGAGCGGAGCTGGCGAGCCAGCCCCGATCCGGCGTGGCAGGATTATTTGTCCAGCATCTGCATGACCGCTTCCGGGTAGCGCAGCCCGGCTGTGGCGTTGGCCGGGAAGATGGCCTCCAGCGCCGCCAACTCGGTCGGGCTGAGCTTGACCTCCAGTGCCGCGACGTTCTCTTCCAGGTATTTGCGTTGCTTGGTCCCCGGGATCGGGATCAGGTAATCCCCTTGCGCCAGCACCCAGGCCAACGCCAGTTGCCCGGCGGTCACGCCCTTGTCGGCGGCCAGGGCTTGTACCTGTTTCACCAGCAGCAGGTTCTTCGCGAAGTTTTCACCCTGGAAACGCGGGCTGAACCGGCGATAGTCATCCGCCGCAAAGTCATCCGGGCTTTTCAGCGCGCCGGTCAGGAAGCCGCGGCCCAGTGGGCTGTAGGGCACAAACGCGATTCCCAGGCGTTGGCAGGCCGCGAGGCAACCGTTGTCTTCCTGATCGCGGCTCCATAACGAATATTCGCTTTGCAGGGCGCTGATGGGATGCACCTTGTGAGCGCGCTCCAGGGTAGCCGCCGACGCTTCACTCAAGCCCAGGTAACGCACCTTGCCTTGCTTGACCAACTCGGCCATGGCGCCAACGGTTTCTTCAATCGCCACTTCGGGGTCGATGCGGTGCTGGTAATACAGGTCCAGGGTTTCCACGCCCAGGCGCTTCAAGGTGCCGTCGATGGCCTCGCGAATGTATTCCGGGCGGCCGTTGACGCCACGCAGTGCCGGGTTCGCCGGGTCGCGCACGATGCCGAACTTGCTGGCGAGGAACACCTGGTCGCGCTTGCCGGCGATGGCCTTGCCAATCAGTTCTTCGTTGGTATGGGGGCCGTACATGTCGGCGGTGTCCAGCAGGTTGATCCCCAGTTCCAGGGCGCGGTGCAGAGTGGCGATGGCTTCGGTGGTATCGGTGCCGGTGGTGTAGAAATCGGTCATGCCCATGCAGCCGAGGCCGATGGCGGACACCTGGGGACCATTTTTACCGAGTTGACGTGTGTGCATGGGTCCAGCTCCTGTGTGGGAAGGCCTCCATTGTTGCCCTCGACAAAAGCGGGATAAACCGGCTAAAACCGCTATCACTATTATGAAATTCTAAATAATCCCTGAAGGAAACCGGCCCGTGGACCGTTTTAATGCGATGCGAGTGTTCGTACGGATTGTCGAACTGGGCGGGTTTGCCAAGGCGGCTGACAGCCTGCAACTGCCGCGTGCCTCGGTGACCATCCTGATCAAGCAACTGGAGGCGCACCTGGGGGTGCAACTGTTGCAGCGCACCACACGCCAGGTCAGCCCGACCCTGGACGGTGCCGCCTACTACCAGCGTTGCGTGAGCCTGTTGGCGGACCTTGAGGAAACCGAGGCGGTGTTCTCCACCAGCCGGCGCAACCCGCGCGGCACGTTGCGCATTGATATGCCGTCGGGGATCGGGCGCTTCCTGGTAATTCCGGCAATGCCCGAGTTCACCACGCGTTACCCGCAGATCGATCTGGAAATCGGCCTCAATGACCGCCCGGTGGACCTGATCCGCGAAGGCGTGGATTGCGTGTTGCGCGGCGGCCTGGCGCTGGACGAGTCGCTGGTGGCCCGGCCGCTGGCGATGATGGATCAGGTGACCTGCGCCAGCCCCGGCTACTTGCAGCGGTTCGGCGTGCCATCGACGCTGGATGAGTTGGCCGGCCATCAAGTGGTGGAGTATTTCTCCAGCACCAGCGGCAAACGCTATGGCCTGGAGTTTCAGATCGGCAGCGACATCCGCTTGGTCGACCTGCCCAAGCAAGTGGCGGTCAACAGTGCCGATGGTTACCTGGCGGCCTGTGAGGCGGGTTACGGCCTGGTACAGACGCCGTACTACCACGCCGTTCGCCAGTTGGAAGCGGGCACGCTGGTGGAGGTGCTGGCGCATCAGCCGCCGCCCAGGTTACCGCTGACGGCGCTGTACCCGCCGCATCGCCAGCTGTCGCAACGGGTGCGGGTGTTTGTCGATTGGCTGGTGGAGTTGTGTGCCCGGCCGGGCAATGGGTTGCAGCGTCAACCTTGAGCCTTGCGGTAGGCGCCGGGCTGGAAGCCGGTGACCTTATGGAAGGCCCGGGTAAACGCCGCCACCGATTGATAACCCACGGCGAGGGACACGTCCGCTACGGTCTGGTCCTGCTTGAACAGCTGGCAGGCGTGGCGCACACGCATCATCAGCAGCACTTGCCCCGGCGACTGCCCGCACAGTTCATTGAAGCGCTTGAAGAACGCCGAGCGCGACAGGCCGGTGCAGGCCGCCATGCTTTCCAGGGTCCAGGGCTCGGCCGGGCGTGCGATCAACTGCTCCAGCAGGTTGGCAAATGCCGGTTGCCGAGCCAGCGCCGCCAGGCCGCCGAGGTCGGTGTTGTCCAGCACCTGTTGGCGCAGCACATACAGGAACAGCAGGTGGCACAGGCGCTCCAGCAGGGCGGGCGAGGGCGCCGGCGTGCGCTCGCATTCCTGCAGGATCAATTCAAACAGGCTGCGCGCGGCGGTCAGCGATGGATCACCGGCCCGCAGGATGATCCAGGCGGGCAGGGTGTCGACAATCATCGCCGACAGCCCGGACTGGAAGTGAAAGAACCCGCACACCAGGCCCACGCCGTCACTGGCCTGGCTGTCCAGTGGCAGCATCGGTTTGCGCGGGCATTCCTGGGCGCCGGTGGCGGTGCCATCGCTGGACAAGCGGTACGCCAGGTCCCGCAGCAGGAAGACTGCATCGCCGTTGTTCAATGGGTAAGGGGTCGAGTCGCCGTCGATGTGCATCCAGCACTGCCCTTGCACCACCAGATGAAAACTCGCGCTTGCCAGGCCATGGGTGCTGGCGTGCCAGTCGCCGCAGTAACGCCCGACGTGAAACAGGCTGGTGTTGAGTTCAAGGCTATCTAATAACCAATCGACGAGTGAACTGGACGAATTCATCTAACGGAAAGACTCTAGAGCAAGTAATCGCTACTTTAGACTATTGAGCGGATTTTTTATAACCAACAGACTTGGTACACGAATCCATGAGGAGACCACTCCATGTCCCGCGTACCGATGCTAACCCTGGAAACCGCTCCTGAGGCGGCCAAGCCCTTTCTGGAAAATGCCCTGAAGGGTTCCGGGTTCATCCCCAATCTGTTGGCGGTGCTGGCCAACGCCCCGGCAGCCCTGGAAACCTACGTCACCGTGTCGGGCCTGAACGCCAAGTCTGACCTGAGCCTGGCCGACCGCGAAGTGGTGCAACTGATTGCCGCCACCAACCACGGTTGCGATTTCTGCGTCGCCGGGCACACTGCCGTAGCGCGCAACAAGGCCAAGCTGCCGGAAGACGTGATCGACGCCCTGCGCCAGCGCGGTGAACTGCCCAACGAGCGTTATGAGACACTGGCCGCGTTCACCCGTGAAGTGATCGCCACCCGCGGTGATGTCAGCGACGCCGGCTACACCGCGTTCCGTGAGGCAGGCTACACCGACGGTCATGCCCTTGAGGTTATTCTGGGTGTGAGCCTGGCCACCCTGTGTAACTTCGCCAACGTGTTTGCCCGTACCCCGTTGAACCCGGAACTGGCGCAATACCGTTGGGAAAAACCGGCTAGCTGAAGGCGCGCAAGCGTTCGCGATGGTAAACATGCTGCAACAAGGAGAAACATGAATGCTTGACCCAATCTTGAGCCGTTGGCTCGATGTTCAAGCGCAGGCCCTGGATGTGGGCAGTTGCGATCCGCAGGAAGTGCTGCCACGGCTGGCAGAGGCCAATGTATTACGTATCGGTGTGCCCAAGGACCTTGGCGGCCTGGGCGGCGATGTCACGGGCGCGATTGAGGCGATTGCCGATGTGGCCAGTCACTCCCTGGCCTCGGCGTTTGTGTGCTGGGGCCAACGTTCGTTTATCGAATATCTGCTGCAAAGCCCGAATCAGCGCCTGCGTGAGCAACTGCTGCCGGACCTGCTGAGCGGCAAGCTGGCCGGGGCCACCGGGCTGTCCAACGCGATGAAGTTTTTGTCTGGCATCGAGTCGCTGCAAATCAGCGCCGAGCCGACCGACGACGGCTGGAATCTCAATGGCCGCCTGCACTGGGTGACCAACCTGCGCAAGAACGGGTTTGTGGTGGCTGCCGCCATCGAGCATGCCCAGGGCGGCGCGCCGTTTATCCTGGCGATCCCGGACTCGGTGTCCGGCCTGCAACGTTCCCGCGACCTGGAACTGCTGGGCCTGCAATCGAGCAATACCGCGGCCCTCGGCTTTGAAGCCGTGGAGCTGAGCCGCGACTGGTTGTTGCATGAGGATGCACGCAAGTTCCTGCCGGCCGTGCGCCCGGCGTTTCTGGGCTTGCAATGCGGCATGTCCATCGGCCTGGCGCGGCGCTCGCTGGCGGAGGTGGCCAATCACCTGGGCTCCAGCCGCACCGTATTGCGTGAAGAGCTGGAAGTGTTGCGTACCTCCTTGGAACAGGCGGTCAACGACCTGAAGAAAGGCCTGCTGGCCGGCCGCTTCGGCACTGAGCCGGTACCGTTGTTCCGCCTGCGCATCGCCCTCGCGGAAATCGCTGCCAGCGCTGTGCAACTGGAGCTGCAAGCCAGCGGCGGCAAGGCCTACCTGACGGCCCACGGCAGCGGTTTTGCCCGGCGCTGGCGCGAGTCGGCATTTGTGCCGATCGTGACCCCGAGCCTGGTGCAGTTGCGCACCGAGTTGAACCGTCAGGCCAATCTATGAGCCAGGCGGTATTGCACGCCCAGGGAATTTGCCTGGGCTATGGGGGCAACTCGGTGCTGGAAGGTTTCGACCTGCAATTGCAGCCCGGCGAAGTGGTGTCGATCCTCGGCCCCAGCGGCGTTGGCAAGTCCAGCCTGCTGCGGGTGCTCGCCGGTTTGCAAGCGCCCCAGGGCGGCAGCATCCGCCTGTTGGGCGAGCCGTTGAATGGCCCGCACCCGCGGGTGGCGGTGGCGTTCCAGGACCCCAGCCTGCTGCCGTGGCTGAGCCTGGAAAAGAACGTCGCCTTCGGCCTGGACTTTGCCCGCCAGCCGCACCTCAGCCCTGAAGAACGTCGCAGCCGGGTCGACCATGCGATCCACGCCGTAGGCCTGGAACACGCCCGCCAGCAATTCCCGGCGGCGCTGTCCGGCGGCATGGCCCAGCGCACGGCGCTGGCGCGTTGCCTGGCACGCCAGCCGCAGGTATTGCTGCTGGACGAGCCCTTCGGTGCCCTGGATGAAGTGACCCGTGCCGACATGCAGCACCTGCTGCTCAAGGTCAATCGCGAGCAAGGTTCGGCGGCGGTGCTGATCACCCACGATATCGACGAAGCGCTGCTGTTGTCCGACCGGATTCTGCTACTGGGTAACCGCCCGGCGCGGACCCTCGGCGAATGGCGCATCGACTTGCCGCAACCGCGGGAAGAACAGGTGGAAGCCATCGGCACCCTGCGCATCGAGATTCTCAAAACCCTACGGCGGGCGAGCCGCACTGACCCCCAACCCCCTGAACTGCTGGAGCCTTGCCATGTGTCTGGATGACCTCACTCACTCGCGCCGTGACTTTCTCAAACTCTCGGCCGTGCTCAGTGCCGCCGGAGCCTTGCCACTGCTGAGCAGCTTGCAGGCCCGGGCGGCCAGTGAGCCGGACGCACCGGTACGCATCGGCTATTTGCCGATCACCGACGCCACGCCGTTGCTGGTGGCCCACAACAATGGCCTGTTCGAGGCCGAAGGCATCAAGGCCGAGCGCCCGGTGCTGCTGCGCAGTTGGGCGCAGGTGATCGAGGCGTTCATTTCCGGGCAGGTCAACGTGATTCACCTGCTGTCGCCGATGACCGTATGGGCGCGGTATGGCAGCAAGGTCCCGGCCAAGGTCGTGGCCTGGAACCATGTGGGTGGCTCGGGCTTGACCGTGTCGCCGGGCATTACCGACGTGAAGCAACTGGGCGGCAAGTCGGTGGCGATTCCGTTCTGGTACTCGATTCACAACGTGGTGGTGCAGCAGCTGTTCCGCGACAACGGCCTGACCCCGGTAGCCCGCGCCGCCGGCAGTGCGATTGCCGCCAACGAGGTCAACCTGATCGTGTTGCCGCCCTCGGACATGCCGCCGGCCCTGGCCAGCAAGCGCATCGACGGCTACATCGTCGCCGAGCCGTTCAACGCCCTGGCGGAAAACCTCAACGTGGGCCGCGTACAGCGCTTTACCGGCGATGTGTGGCGCAACCATGCGTGCTGCGTGGTGTTCATGCACGAGCATGACCTGACCAACCGCCCGGAATGGTCGCAGAAGGTGGTGAATGCAATCGTCAAGGCCCAGGTCTGGACCCGCGACAACCGTGAAGAGGCGGTGAAGCTGCTGTCCAAGGACGGCGAGAACCGCTACACCCCGCATGCCGAACCAGTGCTGCGCAAAGTCCTGGCGCCGGCTGCCAGCGACCGTGCGGCTTACCTGGCTGACGGCGCGATCCAGCACGCCAACTGGGATGAGCATCGCATCGACTTCCAGCCGTATCCATTCCCCAGCTACACCGAGGAGCTGGTACGCCGCCTGAAAGACACGCTCATCGAGGGCGACAAGAAATTCCTCGCCGACCTGGACCCCGCGTTTGTCGCCAAGGACCTGGTGGACGACCGCTTCGTGCGCAATGCGATCGCGGCGGTGGGCGGCATGAAGACCTTCGGCTTGCCTGAGGGCTTTGAGCGAAACGAGGAGATTGGCGTTTGAACAACGGCAAAACCTTGGGGTTGCCGGGCTGGTTGCTTGGCTTGAGCGGGTTGGCGGGGTTGTTGTTGCTCTGGTGGCTGGGGGTGAAGGTCTTTGGCAGCGCGGACGGTTTGTCTGCGCGGTTTTCGCTGTCGGCGACCCTCGCCAGCCTGTGGGAGTTGCTGGGCCGCAGCGAGCTGTACCTGAACATAGCCGTGAGCCTCAAGCGGATCTTCGTCGGGCTGTTCCTGGCATTGCTGATTGGTGTACCGCTGGGCTTGCTGGTGGGTAGTTCGCGCAAGCTGGAGGCGGCGACCACGCCGGCGTTCCAGTTTCTGCGGATGATCTCGCCGCTGTCGTGGATGCCCATCGTGGTGATGTTGATGGGCGTGGGCGACCAGCCGATCTACTTCCTGCTGGCGTTCGCAGCGGTGTGGCCGATTCTGCTGAATACGGCGGCGGGTGTGCGTCAGCTCGATCCGCGCTGGTTGCAACTGAGCAAGAGCCTGAGCGCCACGCGCTGGGAAACCTTGCGCCGGGTGATTATTCCCGGGGTGATGGGGCACGTGCTGACCGGCGTGCGCCTGGCCATCGGGATCCTGTGGATCGTGCTGGTGCCGTGCGAGATGCTCGGGGTCAGTGCCGGGCTGGGTTATTACATCCTCGACACTCGCGACCGGCTGGCCTACTCGGAGCTGATGGCGATGGTGCTGCTGATCGGCTTGTTGGGGTTTGCCCTGGATGCGTTTGCGCGCTGGTTGCATCAGCGCTGGGTGCATGGAGGGTGAACACCTCATGCAAAGGCTCGGAGGCTTTCCGGGCCTTTGCGATGTGCTCAGGGTTTCACGTAGATGCGCAGGTCGCCTGGAATATCGTTGGGCTGTAATGGCCGGTTCGGGTCTGGCGCAGGGTTTTTTGCTTTAAGCCCGATGCTGCTGTGGGTCATGTTCCTGTTGTCAAAAACCCCGATGCCGATGCTTTCCGTCAGTTCCGCCAGGCCCGGAACACCTTCGGAGGTGTTCATGTGCGCGCTCCCCACTAACGCGACCCACTTTTCGGTGCCCGAGTTTGCCTGGATGGTTTCCGCAGCGTAGTAGTTGAACTCCTTGAGCCGCTTTTCAGAGTTGACGCCAGTCCGGGTGCGATCACGGGATTTGTCGTGTCTATGTCGCGTCAGATAATAGTGATCGAGGGGTAAAAGCTCTATTCCATTGTCTTCAAATTTTTTCTTGAGTTGCTCCAGTGTTGGATTCGTGCGGCGAGTGTTGCTGTTTCCGAGCATTCCGATTCCATCATCAACGGGGCCACCGATGTAGTCGATATACCCTTCGAAGTAGACTTTTTTTACACCCTGGTTTTTTAGCGTATCGACGTTGTCGAACAGCATTTTAAAGCTGGCCATCTGCGAGTGAGACTCTCCAAACACCACGCCGTTTGATGCTTTCAATGCCTTTGTGATCAGATCGGCTGCGGGGATCGGTACGGGAACATCGGGGATTGTAGGGCGCGGCGGAAGGCCTCCGTCTTTTATCGCATCGTAATAATCCTCCATTTCCACCCGAAACTTATCCAGCGTTGCCTGGCGTGTGTCGGATTTGAAATGGGATGATTCGAGCCTGCCTTTCAAACTTTCCACGTATTGGCCCTCGGGTAACGGCTTCCTGATTGGAGGTGGGCGGTTGACGGTGTTTATCGGGTTAAACCGGTGAGTGCTCTTGCTCGAAGAGGCATAGGCGTTGGGGGAGGGCTCCAGCGTATCAGCGCTACTGAGCGCTTGCAGGGGGCTGCCGTATGGCTGGTGCTTTTGTGCGTCGAAAGCGTACCACTTGCCCTTGATCTGCACCGCGCTGCCCTCGACCGTCTGCTCGCCCATCTGGAATGAGCCGGTAGCGGCTGCGTCATATCGATTACCGGCGGCGGCGAGCTCCCGACTGTTTGCAGTGCCCTTGAGTGTTTTTAAACCCTGGGTGGCTGCGCTTGCGCCGTCGATGGCGAGTTTTCCCGCGCCGACTACCAGGTCGCCAAGTCCGCTCAGCGGATTGAGTTCCGAGAGTGCGGTAACCCCGAAAATCTTGCTCAGCTTGAGGGCTTTGCTGGCCGCGCTGCTGGCAGTGCTCAGGGTTTTTCCGACCTTCGCGGCGACGCCTGCACCTGCCGTGAGAAAGCCGAACACATCAAATGCCAGGTCAGAGAACCCATCTTTATAGTTGCCATTACTGAAGTTGACGATGGCCGACCTGAGCGGAACAAGGTCGAGAAAAAAGTTGCCGATGGTGCTGGCGACCGTCCTTCTATGCTCATCCGGCGTACTTCCGGCCGCTTGTTGCCTGAAGGTTTCCAGATCGAGCCCCTCGACGATTGAATCCGCAAGGTACTCCGCCCGGAAATTCCTGAACAGGTTGGGATTGGATCCCTCGAGCGGGTTCTCTTGCTTTATATAGTCGCGCTTGGCATCGAAGGTGGAGAACTCTTCTATTCGGGTTACTTCGTTGGCGATCTTCTGGTCCTGGCGAGTGATAATTGCGTTGCTGACTTTCCTGATGCTGCCTTTTTCGGTATCGAACTCATAGGTGGACGGCTTGTTCTGGTGTTTTGTGGTGACCAGTATTTTTTTGCTTGTATGGAAGAGGGTTTCTCCCGCGAATGGTGTCCAGCTGACTCTGTAGGATTTTTCTTTGTAGAAGTTCAGCTTTCCTAACCGCAAGTTTTCTTTGTCCTCCGGTGGAAGGTTGGCGAGGGCATTCAAGATGGAATATTTCTTGACGGTTTTATAGTCGCTTATGGTCTGGCTAATGGCTTTGTCAAAGGTGTCGGGGACTTTAAAGCCGGGGCCATGGGTAAAGGCGGCGAAGGCATCAAGATCGACGCCATGCGTTCCAGGTTTGAGCTCCCAGTCTGATGCCGTTATTTTCTCGCCTTGCATGGTCAGGTCCAGCATGGAATAAGGGCCGCGAGTGGGGATCGTCTTGTTGGCGGTTTTGTTGGGCTTGAGCAACACCTTCTCTTCAAAGGGGACGCCTTCGCCAAATTTTTCCTTGAGCAGGTCCAGCGCCATCTGCTTGCGGCTGGGCATCGGGGTGTCAAGCAAGCCGGAGGCGTGTTTCAGCTTGCCCAATTGATAGTTGAACGCGTCCATGGCGGTATCAATGTCTGGTTTTTCGTAAAGCGTGTCGTCTTTCGCCTCAAGCACCCCATTGACCACGGCCCAGTCCAACAATGCCGCAGTTTGGGCAGCTTCGGGCGCGGGCCCACTTGAGTCGGCGGCGATCATCACTTCGGCAAAACTCATGTTCGCTACGCTGCCAGGGGACCTGGCTTCGATGGCGGCCGCCGCGATGCACAGGTTGGCCCAGGCCAGGCTGCCGTAGACCACGCTGTCGGGAATATCCTTGATCAGCAACTGCGGTGCCGCCCGCATCAACAGCAGATGCGTACCCAGCGAGGCGTTGGCAGGTGAGGTTTTGCCGGTATCACTCAAGTGCTCGCGCAGGCCGGCGACGATCGCCGAGGTGGGTTTGCCCCAATATTGTTTATGTGACAGGTCGAATCCGGCCACTTTGTTGCGATGCGGTTGGGTGATGGATTCCTGATCCAGATCGAGGTTGATGGCCGCCAGTACGTGATCATTCACACTGCTATCAGTCGGAATGCTCTCCAGTTTGGTCTGCAAGGCCTCTCCCAGCGCCTGGCCTCGGGGGGAACGGATGAGGGCTTCCAGCGTTTTGGCCGGATCGCTCGAGGCGTCGCTGGAGAGCGGCAGGTTACCGTTCAGAAACTCCAGGAGCCCCCGCTGCTGGCTTGCTTGCTGAACATCCGGAGCGCCAGCGGCATGTTCTCTGGCGGCGGTGAGCAGTTCGTTCTGCTGAGGTGTGCTCAAGGGCAGGGGCCAGGACAAGGCGCCGCCCAGATTTCCCCATGGATGGGGGTGGGAACGTGTCAGCGATGTGCGCGCCAGGGTCAGCAGCTCATCATGGGTGGTTGGCTCGGGCAGGCCCATAGCCTTGAGAAAGTTTGCAAGACTCACGGCGTTAGCACTATTTGGGGGGTAAGAAGAGTTGGGCGCGAGGTCCATCAGCGTGCTTCCCAGCGCAGATCGCACCACCAGAAACGGCGCGTTCGGTCCTGCCAACGTGGCGACATGAGTGAGCTGCTGCGCCAGTGCCTGCCAGTTTTTTCGGTCAGCCAGCGCGGTCTCCAAGGCTTTCGGGCCATTGGGGGGCGGTGTGTCAGCCGCGGGGTCCGGAATGTCCGTTGCGCTTTGCAATATTTCATCGGGGTATGACGGTATATCGGGGAGTGGTATCGGAGGAGGGG